>JAUICR010000258.1 GCA_030427785.1 Bacteroidia bacterium
TTAAACAAATGTAGGTAAGCAATAGATATTCCATGAAGGTGAAACTGTCAAATGGGCGTAAAGGGCGGTAGGATTCAGTTTGGAGTCGGTAAGCTGTCAGTCAAAAGGATTAATTGAAAATGGAAAATTTTTAGTAGATAGGCCTTAATCCGCACTGAACAGAAAGACCGTGTTTTCAGAGAAAAGTACATCTTCAACAGAAGCAGCAAGTGGAAGTAAAAAACCTTTGGCTGCAAGCACTACTATTAATAGTACGTATTCAATGCTAAATTTCAACGGTCACAACTCTCGTTTGATGTCCATTAATGCCTGTTTAATCATTTTTAGTTTTTCTACTACTTCAGCATTTTTGGCGGTATCTTCCTTGTTGTCTCGAAGTTTTTTTTGTGCTCCCTCCAAAGTAAAACCACGCTCCTTTACCAGGTGATAAATAAGTTTTAGGTTTTCTACATCCTTTAGGCTAAATAATCTATTTCCCTTTTTATTTCGCTTGGGTTTTAGGATGTCAAATTCATTCTCCCAAAAACGTACTAAGGAGGTATTTACGTCCAACAGAACAGCCACTTCGCCAATGGTATAGTAGCGTTTTTCTATTTCGTTGGTATCCATCATTAGTCAAACGATTGATTTGGTTGGCTGGCCATTTGGATAACGGTATTAAACTCTTCTGGTGATAAATCTCCATAATAGAAATTCACAGGGTTTAGTTTTTCGCCATTTAGCCATACTTCGTAATGCAAGTGTGGGCCTCTTGAGCGTCCCGTGTTACCCACAAAACCTATAATTTCTCCACGTTTTACTTTTTGCCCTTGGCGCACATTGTATTTGTTTAGGTGAGCATACACAGTGGTGTAGCCATAGCCATGGTCTATTCTGATGTGTCTTCCAAAACCACTGGATTTGGAGTCAGCTCTAACAATGGTTCCATTTCCGGTGGCGTATACGGGAGTACCTATTTTGGCGCTAAAGTCCATACCGTAATGCATTTTACGCGCTTTGGTAAAAGGGTCAAGTCTAAAACCAAAGCCCGAGGCCATACGTTTTAGCTCTTTGTTTTCTACGGGTTGTATAGCCGGAATGGAAGCGAGGAGCTCAGATTTGTCCTTGGCCATTTCCACAATTTCGTCAAACGAACGACTTTGAACATATACTTGTTTTGTAAGTTGATCCATTCTCTTGTGGGTCTCTAGTATCAACTCACTATTGTCATACCCTTCCAGTTTTTTATATCTGTTAGCACCACCAAATCCGGCTTTGCGAATACTGGTTGGAATTGGTTCGGCTTCAAAAACTACACGATAAATATTGTCATCGCGCTTTTGAAGATGATCTACTACTTGTCCTAATTGCGCCATCCTTTTGTTCAGGATGTCGTATTGAATTTTCATATTCTCTACTTCCCTTAGTAGCCTTTTTTCTTTGGGCGAGTTGATAAAATTATCGGCAAATAGATAAATGAAAAAACCGAAAAGTGCCGCAGAGGCTAGGTATATAGCGCTATTTCGAATGCGCTGCCCAGTGCCTTTTGCAATTTTTCGATAGGATAATGTTTTGGGGTCGTAATAGTACTTGACCTTCGCCATATTTAATACTTTTGGCCTGCTTTTGAATTATCCCCAACTTAGTCCTAAAAAGGAACCTGAAATTGGGTGAGTAAAATTTAATCAAAGCCAAAATTAAGCAATTAAGATTTTTGCAACACATGGAGAATAATATTCAATGGTCTGCCAAAAAGGTTCGTCAGCAGTTTTTAGATTTTTTTAAGGAAAAGGGCCACGAGATTGTTCCCTCAGCACCCATAGTAATTAAAGGAGATCCTACGCTCATGTTTACCAATGCCGGGATGAATCAGTTTAAGGATTTCTTTTTGGGCAATGCTGTGCCAAAAAGCAAATTGGTGGCCGATACCCAAAAATGTTTGCGCGTAAGCGGCAAGCATAATGACTTGGAGGAAGTGGGGCATGATACCTACCATCACACCATGTTTGAGATGCTTGGCAACTGGAGTTTTGGCGATTATTTTAAGGAAGAAGCCATTGCCTGGGCTTGGGAGCTATTAACAGAAGTGTACGGTTTGCCAAAAGACAGATTATACCTCACCGTATTTGAAGGTGATGAGGAAGACGGATTGGAGAAAGACATGGACTCCTATAATAACTGGCTGAAGTGGGTTCCGGAAGTACAGATATTGAATGGAAATAAGAAGGATAATTTTTGGGAAATGGGAGCTTCTGGTCCTTGTGGGCCAAGCTCTGAAATTCATATTGACCTAAGAAGTGAAGAGGAACGCAAAAAAGTAGATGGAAAGGCTTTGGTAAATATGGACCACCCGCAGGTGGTAGAGGTTTGGAACTTAGTTTTCATGGAGTTTAACCGACTTGCCAATGGTAGTTTGCAAAAATTGCCCGCTCAGCATGTAGATACGGGGATGGGCTTTGAAAGACTTTGCATGGCTTTACAAGGCAAAACGTCCAATTATGATACGGATGTATTTATGCCTTTGATTACTAAAATTGAAGAATTATCAGGGATAAAGTATGGCCGTAGCGAAAAGCAGGACATTGCCATTCGTGTAATTGCTGATCATGTGCGGGCAGTGGCCTTTGCCATTGCAGATGGACAGTTGCCATCTAATACGGGCGCGGGTTATGTAATACGTAGAATTCTGCGAAGAGCTATTCGATATGGATTTTCGTATTTGGATATGAAAGAGGCTTTTATCTATAAGCTGGCTGCGGTACTTAGCAATCAGATGCACACTTTTTTCCCTGAAATAAAAGCTCAGCTGGCTTTGGTAGAAAAAGTGCTGATGGAGGAAGAAACATCCTTTTTAAGAACTTTAGACCAAGGCCTGAATAGGCTGGATCAAATAATAGCCGAAACTAAAGGGACTGTAGTAGAGGGGGCAAAAGTATTTGAACTGTATGATACTTTTGGTTTTCCACCAGATCTTACGGGTTTGATTTTGCACGAAAAAGATTTGGAATACGATGAACAAGGCTATGCAGCCGAAATGACCCAACAGAAGGAGCGTGCCCGAAGTGCAGGGAAGGTAGATGCTGGAGATTGGGTAGAGCTTAGAGAAGATACACGAGAGGAGTTTGTGGGGTATGAGCATACTTCGGCACATGTGCATATTACTAGATACCGAAAAGTACAGGTAGGTAAAAAACAAATGTATCAGCTGGTATTTACACTCACGCCTTTTTACGCTGAAGGTGGTGGACAGGTAGGGGATAAAGGGTTTTTAATTTCGGAAACAGAAAAAATAGCCATAGTAGATACAAAGCGAGAGCATGGTGTAATTATCCATTTTAGCGAGAAGCTGCCAGAAAACCTCCATGTGAAATTTACGGCCGAAGTAAACAGTAGTGCTCGAAGAGAGACCTCCTACAATCACTCGGCTACTCACTTGCTGCACCAAGCCTTGCGAGAGGTGCTTGGAGATCATGTGGAGCAAAAAGGATCGTTAGTAAATGCTAAGCACCTTCGCTTTGATTTTAGTCATTTTTCTAAAATGACAGCGGAGGAAATACATAAGGTAGAGGAGCTGGTAAATCAGCGAGTGCAGAAAAACTTCGCTTTAGAAGAGTTTAGAAACATGCCTATGGATGAAGCCCAGGAGATGGGAGCCATGGCATTGTTTGGCGAGAAGTATGGCGACACTGTAAGGGTAATAAAATTTGGAGAGTCTATTGAGCTATGTGGTGGTATACATGTAGGTGCTACCGGAGAAATAGGCCTGTTTAAAATTATTTCGGAGGGCGCTATTGCCGCTGGTGTGCGAAGGATAGAAGCTGTAACCTCTAAGGCAGCCAGAGTGTATATGAATGAACATTTGCACACATTAGATGAGGTAAAGCAGGAGGTAAAAAACACTAAAGATCCCTTGGCCGCTATTCGCAAACTAAAGGAGGAGAATAATAAACTTAAAAAGCAGTTAGAACAGCTGGTAAATGAAAAGGCTAAGCAGGAAAAGCAAGTATGGATGGACGAAGCCGCAGTGCATGATGGCCATCGTTTAATATTGCGCCAAACAGATTTGGATATGGCCGCGGTAAAAGACCTGTTGTTTCAGATTAAAATTGAAAACGCGGATATTGCAGCGGTAATTGGCCTCGAACAGGAT
>JAUICR010000018.1 GCA_030427785.1 Bacteroidia bacterium
CGTACCATAAATGGTGGTACTACCTGGGATTCGGTAGCCACGGCTTTTAGCGGCTTTATTATGGATATAGATTTTGCCAATAGTCAGGTAGCCTACTCGGTAGGCGGGGCGTGGTTTCCCTTTGGCAATTATAAAGCCAATGCCATTATGAAAACTGTAGATGGAGGGCTCCATTGGGACTCAGTGTATGGCGACAATACCGGAGGGGTCTTCAATAGTGTTGAAGTACTTAGTCCGCTGGAGTTTTATACCGTAGGTACCAATGTGGTATTGCACTCGGCCGATGGTGGGGTTAGTTTAGATACCCTTATGATTTCTAGTACATCTAACGAGAGTTTCGGAAGAATTCAATTTGTAAGTCCTGCGGTGGGCTATGCCTTAGGGTCTCATTATTTGGGGGCAAATAGGTATGCTAATAACTTATATAAAACTACGGATGCAGGCCAAACGTGGCTGAGTGTTTATACAGATACTGCAGGTAGTAGTTTTTCAGATTTTACCATGACAGCAAGTGGCGATGGTATACTAGTAGGGCACAAAGGCTTGGTGCTCAACACAACTGATGGGGGTGCTACATGGTCTAACACCAATCAGGCCGATACCAACCTTTTATTTATGAAATTGGAAAGGGTAGATAATCACCTATACGCTATTGTTATTGATGCTTCTAATGGTAGCACTGGTATTTATTATAGTGGTAATTGGGCTGCTGGCTGGCAAAATCAGATTTCTTTTTTCATTCCTACTCATAGCATCAATGACCTAAGTATACCTACCAAGGATGTGGGATATTTTGCCACTAGCAGGGAGGTGTACAAAAATGAGCAGCTTATTTCTTTAGCAGAAAAGAGTGTTATGGCTGTAAATCTGTATCCTAATCCCACTCGCGATAAGGTGCATGTAGAGGTGGCAAATCAGGGAGCTCTAGAAATTACCTTGTTTAGTAGTTTTGGTCAGCAAGTGTTGTCTAGCAATTTTGGCTCGGGCCAAAATAGGGTGCTGGAAGTAGGCTTTTTACCAGCAGGCGTGTATTTTATTGAGCTTAGGGCGGGTAAGGATGGCACCATTAAAAAACTGATTGTAGAATAAGCTAAAGCAGAAAAAGTCAGATTAGCTATATTATGCCCTCAAAAGCTAATCATGACAACTCGTTTATTCTATTACCTGGGAGCTTTGATTTTTTGCTTGCAAGCCCAGGCTAGCGATACCCTTAATCCCTGCCTCAAGTGGCAAACTTTTCATATTGTAGTATTAGGCTCGTCTACAGCTGCCGGAGCTGGGCCAAGCAGTAGCGATAGTACTTGGGTAAATCGCTATCGCAAATATGTGCAGGGTATTAATACTCAAAACACAGTAACTAATTTGGCACAAGGGGGTACCACTACTTATCAAATAATGCCAGATTGGTACACTGCTCCGGTGGGGCGTCCATCTACTAATACCGCCCGAAACGTATCAGAAGCTATTCGCTTAAATGCCGATGCCATTATTATCAATATGCCATCTAATGATGCGGCCAATGGCTTTAGCCTGAATGAGCAGATGCATAATTTTACCCTTATGGCGGCAGTGGCCGATTCTGCCGGAATACCCGTGTGGGTATGTACTACACAACCTAGAAGTTTTAATCCCGTAAAGGTTCAATTGCAAAAGGATGTTCGCGACAGTGTGTTTAGTTATTTCGGAATTTATGCCCTCGATTTTTGGAATCCGTTTGCTGATACAACTGGTCAAATTGATTCGCTTTATGATTCAGGCGATGGTGTGCATATGAACGATGCTGCACATAAGATTTTGTTTGAAAAGGTAGCCGCCAAAAATATTTTATCGCAACTAGTAGATACCCTGCAAGCTACAGATGTAGCCATTAGTGCATCCTGGTTGCAATCCAGTATGTGCGGAAGCTTGACGGACTCTATTTTTATTGCGGTTAGCAATAATGGTTTGTCCAGCACATATAACTTGCCTATAAAGTGGACCATCCGTAGTATAGACTCGGCCAGTACCCGTTATGTATACGATACCCTATATGGTGGTGTAGCAAGTTGTGCATTCCTGCAAAAAGGAATAAGATTGTCCACCCAAAAAGGAGGGGAGTGGAAGATTAGCGCAGAACTATTAGTGCAAAATGATTCTATACTATCAAACAACTTTTCGGATACGCTAACGCTACGTACTACAGGATTGCCAAACATATCGGCTTTGAATGATTCTATCTGTAAAAATGATTCCACACATTTATCAGCGGCAGGTGGAGATACCATAGTGTGGTATGATGCCAATGATAGTATAGTAGGCTTTGGCCCATATTATCGAACAGGTGCATTGAGTCAAAATACCACATACAAAGCTTCCGCAGTAAAAGGTGGATTGTTCTTCCAAGAGTCCTTATTTACAAGGAGTTCAACCAGTACCAACTTCAACGGAATCATGTTTGACTTGGTTGCAAAAACCGATTTGGAGATTGATAGTTTGGCGCTAAAAGTGCAAAGCACAGGAAAGCTAGTTGTGCATGGTTATTTTAGGAATGGATCTAAAAATGGCTTTGAAGACAGCGCACAAGCATGGACTAGCTGGGGTTATGATACGGTGCATGTTGTTCAGGCTGAGACTTTTCACAATGTTAGTTTGGGAGCTATGTCGCTGCAAATGGGTGATACTTTAGGTGTTTACCTTTCTATGCAAAGTGGGAGTAATCTGCAATACCAGAGTAGTTCGAGTGAGCAGGTGTATACCAATTCAAGTATCGAAATAATAAGTGGAACGGGTAAGGCTTTCAATTTTGGAGCATCCTATTATCCAAGGCTGTGGGCAGGAGAGGTGTTTTACCATCATGGGTTTAATCCAAGAGGTCTGTGTGCCAGTGATACTGTGATTCAGGTCGTTGTTAATCCCACCGATTTGAATTTGGGAAATGATACTACACTCACTTTTAAGCAAAGTGTTTTACTTCAGCTTCCAAAGGGTGCTTCTCAAATAGTATGGAGCACAGGTGATACTACTCAGCAGCTGTTGGTGGATAGTGCTTCTTTTGGTGTTGGATCTCACTTGATTTTTGTACAGGCCGAGGATAAGTTTGGTTGCAGTATATCGGATAGTATTTTGATAACAATTTCTAAAAATGGTGTGGCGCTACAGGAGTTTAAAACCTCATTTTTTGAAATTTATCCTAATCCCGCTAAGGATTACGTAAACATTGAAATTGGCCAAAATGATAGCGCTGAACTAAAAATTTACAACTCCTTGGGAGCATTGGTTTTGGAGAAAATATTATCGGGAGGTCTTAATCGACTTGAGGTTGATTTTGCATCCGCATTGTATTTGATAGAAGTAAATTCTGAAGAAACGCTCCAAAGGTTCCAATTGGTGGTGGAATAAAGGAGATGATCCCTAATCGTTTTTTACCTTGGCGCTTTTGAAATTCAACCCCTATGGCTACCAAGCTTGAACTTGCCGCCCAGTTTGTAAACTCTACTGCCAGCCACATTTTCCTTACGGGAAAGGCCGGAACCGGTAAGACTACCTTTTTGCACAGCTTGGCAAAAGCCACGCACAAAAATTATTTGGTAGTAGCTCCCACAGGTATCGCTGCGCTAAATGCCAAAGGGGTTACTATTCATTCACAGTTTCTTTTTCCTTTTGGTAGCTATTTGCCTGAGCCAGTAAGTTTCAATCAAAATCCCGGTGCCAATTTTTTTAGTAAAAAGGAGTTGGCTTCGCGTCATCCGCTAAATTCTATTCGCAAAAATGTATTGCGAAGCATCGACCTCTTAGTGATAGATGAGGTGAGTATGCTGCGTGCCGATTTGCTGGACGCTATAGATTACCGCCTTAAAGCGGTGAAGGGTAATTTTCAGCAAAGTTTTGGAGGGGTACAATTACTTATGATTGGCGATTTATTTCAATTGCCACCTATTGTAAAAGACCATGAGTGGCTGTACTTAAAAGAGTTTTATTCGAGCCCTCATTTTTTTGAGGCTCAAGCTTTAAAGCAATCTGGTTTTACTTACTTGGAGCTGGACAAAATTTTTCGCCAAAGCGATGAGCATTTTATTGATGTGCTGAATGCTTTGCGCGAAGACCGCTGTACACCTGAGCATTTAGAATTGTTAAACCAATATTATAAACCCAATCATCAGGCCGAAAAAGGTGTGGTAACCTTGTGTACACACAATAGGCAAGCCGATAAAATAAATAGGGATAAACTGGATGCACTTAAGGGGAAGTCTCAATATTTTGAAGCGGATGTAGATCGAGATTTTCCTGAACACTTATTTCCTTTGGGCGAAAGCCTGGAGCTGAAGGTGGGCGCTCAGGTGATGTTTATAAAGAATGATACAGATGAGGAAAAGGCCTATTTTAATGGAAAACTGGCCGAGGTAATAGAGCTTAATGAAGATGGTATTTGCGTAAGAATGGATGGCCATGATGAATATTGGCTAAAAAAACATGAGTGGGAAAACAAGCGCTATCTGCTAAATGAAACAAGTCAGGATTTAGAAGAAGAGGTAATTGGCACATATTCACAGTATCCATTGCGTTTGGCTTGGGCCATTACGGTACATAAGAGCCAGGGGTTGACTTTTGACAAAGCTGTGATAGATGTAGGTAGAGCCTTTGCGCCAGGTCAGGTGTATGTAGCACTTTCGCGATTGCGCTCATTGGATGGCCTAGTATTACGAACCCCTATTTCGGGTAGTGTAATAAGTAGTGATAGTAAGGTGGTTAGTTTTTCAAAAGTCAGAAAAGAGGATACGGAGCTTGAAAAGCAGCTGGAGCAAGGGCGACAGGTGTACTTGTACAATTTGTTGCAAAGTACTTTCAATTTTGATGGATTGGTAAAGCAGCTAAATTATGTGCAGCAGAAGCATGGCGGAAAGATGGAGTTTGAAGATGAGGAAATGCAAACAGCTTTAAATCGATTGCGAAAATCTTTTGAAGCTGAGATGGAAACAACTTCCAAGTTCAGAAATCAGTTGCACAGACTTTTGGTAAACCAAGAACATGAGCAATTGCTAGAGCGATTGGAAAAAGGATCGGCCTATTATCTGAAGTTTTTGAGTGTTCAATTAAAGAATTTATTGATTCATATAGAGGAAGTGAATCAGTTTGCCAAAACCAAAACTTATGTAAGTGGCTTGGAGGAGTTGGATCAAATGCTGATGAATCAAGCGGTGAAAGTGCATAAAAGCCGAAGTTTTACTCAGAGTGTTTTAGCAGATGAAAAATTGGATCGAGTATCAAACCCATTGGGGCAAACCCGAGCTAGGATACAAGAAGAGGTGGCGAAGTATATTAAGGCCCACCCCAAAACTTTTAGAACAAAAACAGGAAGAAAACGAAAAACGAAGGCCGAGAAAGCTAAGAAAGGTGCCACCTATGATATTACCTATCAAATGTTTAATGATGGTAAAACCATGGAGGAAATTGCTAAAGAAAGAGAAATGGCAATGAGTACGATAGAGGGGCATATATCTAAAGGAATAGGGCAGGGTACTATAAAAGCAGATAAGGTGTTGGCCGATGAAGATTTGAAGACTATAACCAAGGCCTTTGAAGAAAATCCAAGTAAGAACCTCACAGAGATTTATACTTTACTGAAAAAGGAATACAGTTATGGTAAACTAAGAATGGCCCAAGCGGCAATGAGAGCTATTGATGCAGGAAATTAGTTTCGTTACCGGAATTTTATGAAAAAAACTCTACCCCTCTTTGCTTGTGTTTTGGTGCTGTTGTTATCTAGTACTAGCACAATGGTTTGGGCACAGGGCAATTCCTTGAAGCATTCTGCTTCAGAAATGCCGTATAAAAAGGATGATGTTTTTCAAGAGGGCTTGCTCACAAAACCCTTGTTTAGGGGCAATATTTATGCGTCAATAGTTCCTGCATATCTCGAAGATTTTATTTTGCTAACCTCTGGGCTGAATGGGGATATTGACTTTGGAGATATACTGTTTTTAAAGGCGCAGTATCAAATTGGCTATGCGGTGTATCCCGGTTTTAAAGATGTAGATGATCCGGGTATGGACGATGAAGAGTACAGGTCGATCACCACCTATTATAACAATAATTACGCAGATCTAGGATTAAAAATTGCAACCAGCTATAGCAAGGCGCGAATGAAGTTTGACATGAGCGAGGCTGAAGATATAGGAGATTTGCACACCTATGGTAAGATTATTAACAGAACAAGGTTCCACAGTTTCTATGTGACTTTTGGGGTGGGAAACATGAAGAGGCCAGTAAATAGGACCACCTCGAGAATGGTGGCTACGGATACTTCTGAGAATAATCCTGTCAATAATGTGTACTACCGAGCAGTTAATTTGTACAATACGGAGTTCCGTTTTGGCCTGGAGTACAGATTGGGTAAAGCGGAGTATAAACATGGAAAATGGCGGAAAGCCTATCAGGATGAAACGATTTTTTATTTCAAGGTGCTAGTACCTGTAAAATCTGACCTAGAGGTATATCGATATGAAAATAATCTTTTGGATTTCAACTTTAATGCGGTACCGGTAACAAATGGTTTTGTAGCACCCGAGATGACCAAATCAGGCTTTTTGTTGGGACTACACGTGTCTATGGATTACGAAGGCCTTAGAAGTTACATCAGCCTTGAGACTGGGGTAATGCCTGGAATAGATTATGAAAAATATTTAGGGAATATGTACGTAGCCCTTTCCATTGGTTTGGGTTTTGGCAACATCAGGTAGAATGTCTTATGAGCTGTTCCTAATTGAGTTTGGCATTGATAGGAAGTGTAAAGCTCATTCGAACTGGTTTATCATCCATTATGGCAGCTCTTGATACTTTAAAAGTACTTACAGCAGCCATGGCCGCCTTATCTAAATCTTTTGCCGCAGCTTTAATTTTTGACTTGCTTTTTTTATACTCATCTTTCGCTCCCTTCACCACTTCTACATTGCTGATGCTACCGTCTTTTTCTACTACAAAGTTTACAAATATCCTAGCCCCAACACCGTATTGTCTGGCGTTTTCGGGGTACTTGAAGTTTTTTGCAACATGGTTTAGCAGTTTTTCTTGAAAGCATTGTTGCAATTCCACATTAGTTTTTAGGCTAGCACATCCTTCAGCCACAGGGACAAATTCGACAGCCGAAAATTGAATGGGCTTGGTAGCAGTACTATCATCAGATTGAGCTATTAGTAATGTAAATGAGCAACAAAGAACAGTGATAAGAATAAAGCGCATTGAGAAAAAACAATTAGTGTTATGTGTAAAATTTAAATGGTGGATTCGCCTTCAGGTATCTCCTGCAAAATTTCCTTTGGATTGTCTTTAGGGTTTTCCTTTTTCCACCTGGATGTAGCCTGATACGCACCACCTCTAGGCGTATCGCCATCGGGTAATTGTACTACACCGTTTTCATCCCAATATTGCATATTGATAATAAAAGCGATGCCAGTAAAAGTGACTAAGCTTATAGGGAATTGCGTCATCACCTCATTTCCATAATTGGCCATAAGTATCCCTGCATATCCTGCAAGAAATGCCATCGAGATGGTTTGATATTCTTTGTTTTTGAGCTTCCACATAATAGAAACTCCTTTTCCAAGAATAAACAACCACATACCTACTTAAAACAGTCTTCCGATCAAACCTGTCTCGGCTCGTATTCTGGTGTATAGCCCATCGGGTGGGAAGTTGGCCAGCCAAGTATGTGGCGAAAAACGCTGACCCCAGGCACCGGTGGAACCAAGTCCACCGCCAAAAGGTCGTCCTTTAAGGTATTCGTCTAGTTTTGCTCGATTTACCAGTCGTACGTGCAGCGATGCATCCTCAGGGTTTAAGGCTGTTCTCAACCTTCGTACCTGATCATTGGACTGCATAATCGTGGTAAACTTTAAGAAGGAAAAACTAAATGCCATTACCACAGCTCCTACAATAATAAGCCGGGCATTTTTTATCATTATTAAATAAAGAATTCCTCCTATACCAGGAACGGCTAAGGCGCCACGAGTTCCGCTAAGCATCAGCGCGTAAAATGAAAATAATCCAACAATAAAGAACAGCGCCTTCAATTTTATTTTAAAAGGGCCTAAAAATAGAATGAAACACATGATACACATTTGTCCCATAGCTGCACCAAAAGTACCTGCGTCAAAATAATAGGAGAACACTCGTAGTTTTCCAAAAAGTATATGAGTAGTTGCAGCACCATTATCCAGCCACTTTTGCTCAGCCGCAGATACTCCCAAAATGCTTTGCTTCATGGCCCACACGATACCCAAAACGCTAAAACCTAACCACAGGTAAAAGAAGTTGTACCAATCTTTTTTGGTATCAAATAACACAAATGCCAAGGGTATGATTAAAAACTGGTATAGCCCCATACCTCTCATGGTGTAAAACCATGCAGCCACACTATGAGCTTCAGGATTAATAACTTGTAGCAGAATATATCCCATCCAAATACTAAGCAGCAGCACTACTTTGTTAGACGCTAGTTTGAAGTTGAGATATTTCCAATGTTTGAGAAATAATACGATGTAGGTGAGTACTAATGAAATGTCTATTCCCAATCCGAATGGGACCGGAATATTGGTGTACCTACCAAGTATTGGAATGATGAATCCTAAGACTAAAGCTGTATAAATACCTACTTTGGGATATCGAAAAAGGAAAATAAAGTAGATAATGATAAAAGGAAAACTTAGAACTATGAATAAAACCGAAATTCCGTTCATAGCACCCATGTATCCTACACCCGCACATAGAATCAGCGCAATGATGATTTTTATGATGGGATGTAGCTTTGTTTTATTGGAAGCTAAATGATATTCCATAAACAGTTACCTTCTTTCAAATTCTACGTAAGTAGGCATGGTGAAAAAGTCTTGAAATTGTAAAAGGTCCATTTCGTAATAAAGGTAGTCTAAGAGCAAGGTTTTTCCGTAAATGCTCTTTCCACGTAATTCGGCATCATGCAAAACTCCTTCTACATCGGTAAAAATATCGTGTAAACAAGCAAATTGAAATTGAACGGTTTTTGATTCGTCAACTCTCCTTATCGTAAAGGTTAAAAAACGGTCTGTTTTATCTTTTACGATAATTTGACGCTTGATGTTTTCTAGTACGTCTTTTTTCTTCGTCTTTTTTACCTGTCCATAATCTAAGAGAGCAAGCTCAATATTAGAAGTCTGAGTATTGATTCCGCCTAACTTTCGCAATTCCTTATGGTCAAAAATGAAATAATAGGCGATAATATAGTCGCTCCAACCTTTTTTGGTTCGTTCGTATTCATAGCTTCCGTCATTGTACAATTTTACAAGCATTACCAAGGTATCATTTCCAAATTCTACAGGGTAAAGTTGAAGCTCATTTATATTGTCATTTCCAAGCTCATTAATACGCGTTTCGTATTGGCTTTTATTAGTAGAAATTAAACGCACCGGAATGGTCATTTCTGACGAAATCCATTGGCCGTCTAAACTAAAACTCCAGCCCATTATCCCTTCATCGATCACCTTTACGGGCTTCTTTGTAAAAATTGGTAATGGTTTATTTTCTCTAGGCTGAGCCAAAAGTGCCTGAGATAGAGTGAGTAGAAATATTAATTTTCTCATGTTCAATTGATTGTGTGTAAACAAAAATAATTATCCACGCCATATGAACGGTTAATTACCCTTATTTTTGAGCAAACTTATTTAGAAAACAGACTTGTCAAACGACTTTACTCCAACATCTTTCGTTTCATTTCTGACGGTGAATTATTGTCAGCCAGACGTAACTCTAGAGCTATTAAAAAGCCTTCAAAATCTCAATTATTATAATTGGGAATGTATAGTGGTGAATAATGGTGAAAAAGATGAATTGCTAGAGCGAGCTGTACTCGCTTTTCCTAAAACTAAATATTTAGAATCAGGTGCGAATTTAGGGTTTGCCGGTGGAAATAATTTTGGTCTTGCACATTGTCAAGGTGATTACATCTATTTTATTAATAATGATACCGAGGTTAGCCCAAATTTGCTTCAACCTGTATTGAGGTGTTTTCATGAAAACCCAAAAGTAGGAATGGTAAGTACTAAGCTGGTGTACCACCATGATAAAAAAACCGTGCAGTATGCAGGCGCCACAGAGCTAAATCCTTATACCATGCGAAATGAGGGTATAGGCGATGGAGAATTGGATAATGGCCAGTTTGATGCATGCGAACCAACAGCCTTTATTCATGGCGCTTCTATGATTGTGCCCAGAGCAGTGATAGATGCGGTGGGTACCATGTACGATGACTACTTTTTGTATTACGAGGAGTATGACTGGTGTCAGCGAGTAAAAGCAGCCGGATATGATATTTATTATTGCGGCCAGTCTACTGTGTATCACAAAGAATCGGTAAGTACCGGTGTGAATAGTCCACTTAAAATTTATTATTTAACGAGAAACCGTTTACTTTTTTCAAGAAGAAACTATGATTGGCTTACCAAGGCGATAGGGTTTTTGTACATCACTTGTATTGCTATGCCAATACACAGCATAAAATATATAGCAAAGGGTAAGTTCGATCTATTAAAGGCTATGCACAAGGGATATTTCTGGAATTTAACCAATCAGGCAAAGGCAAAATGATAATTGGAATAGAAGCACAGCGAATATTTCGCGACCGAAAACACGGGATGGATTTTGTAGCCTTGGAGATGATTCGAAATCTTCAAATTATTGATCACGAAAACGAGTATGTAATATTTGTAAATGATGGTCCGGATCAGTGTTTAGAAGAAACTAAGAATTTTAAGATTGTAAAATTTAGTGGACCATATCCGCTTTGGGAGCAATTTAAACTGCCACGTGCAGTAAAGAAATATGGCTGTGATATACTACACTGCACATCTAATACAGCTCCCGTATTTTGTTCAGTGCCATTAATTATTACTATTCACGATATTATTTATTTTGAAACTAATCCTCTTACGGCACCTGGCTACAGTCCTTATCAGCGTTTCGGAAATTTGTACAGAAGGTTGGTGGTTCGCCAAAATTTAAAGAAGGTAAAACAGGTAATAACCGTTTCTCACTTTGAGCGAAAGCGATTTGAAGAAGCTTTGAGTCTTGATCATGAACAACTAAAGGTGGTGTACAATGGAGTAGGTACTCACTTCAGTTATGAATCTAATGCTGAATTGGAAAAGACGATTCGGGCCAAATACAATCTTCCTGAGAAGTATTTATTGTTTTTAGGAAATACTGACCCCAAAAAAAATACAGCAAATACAGTAAAAGCCTTTGCTGAGTTTAATGCAGTGAATAAAGAAGGATATAAATTGGTAGTTGCTGATTTAGACCCAAAAGTGATCCGTAAGATATTGCTAGAAGTAAATCACGAGGAGGCTTTTAAGCACATTCAATTTACGGGATACATTGATAATGGGGATTTGCCGGTGGTAATAAATCAAGCCAAGGTGTTTTTATACCCTAGTATGCGCGAAAGTTTTGGCATTCCCATTTTAGAAGCAATGGCTGCCGGAGCAGCGGTTATTACATCTAATCGTGCCTCTATGCCCGAGGTAGCTGGTGATGCTGCTTTGCTTGTAAATCCTACCAACGTGCAAGAAATAGCGCAGGCAATCAGCACATTGTGCGAGGATGAAGCCCTTAATAACGCTTATGTGGCTAAAGGACGTAAAAGAGCTGAAGATTTTAGCTGGAAAAAAACAGCCGAAGAAGTATTGGTATTGTATAAAGGATTAAAAAATTAAGAATACGATGTTTCAATTTATACCATCAAAAGAAATAAGGAATATTCAAGCCAATTATAACTTGGCGCCCGATCAGATAAGTGAGGAAAAGTACGCTGAGGTTCGCTCTAAATTTGAAGCAATAAGTAGTGGATCCCCTCTGGTTTCAGTAGTTATTATTGCGTATAATGAAGAGGAAAATTTGTTTAAAACCTTAGTAAGTCTTTCCGAGACCCAATGCAAGTACCCCGTGGAGTTTATAGTGGCCAATAATAATTCAACAGACCGAACTCAAGAAATAATAGACAAATGTGGTGTGCGAACCGTAATGGAAAGAAGGCAAGGATATCCATTTGCTAGACAGGCCGGGCATGAGATCGCAAAAGGAGAATTCATAGTAAGCGGTGATGCAGATACTCTGTACCAACCCAAATGGATTGAAACCATGGTAGAACCAATGGTGAACAATAAAAATATTGTTTGCACCTATGGGTTACACGCCTTTATTACAGAAGACAATAAGTATCCGCTTTCACTTCTGATGTTTCAGCAGGCAAAAACTTGGGGTATACACTTTAGGCACTTAAAGCGGCCTCAACTCAATTGCGGTGGGGCAAGCATGGCATATAGGGTAGAGACCGCAAACCAAGTGGGCGGGTATAACCTTAAAATGAAAAGAGGAACTGATGGATTTATCGCCTATTTGATGATGGATATTGGTATCGTGCATAAGGTGACTTCTAATAAGGCACTTATATATACAAGTAATAGGCGAACAGAAATGGACGGAAGTCTTGGTAAAGCCTTTTGGGTAAGAGCTAAGCGTTACTTTAAAAATGCTTTTAAGTATCTCAAAACTCAAACTGAAGACAAATGATTTTAGTTTTTTGGCTCTCTATCTTCCTGGTGTTTTACACCTACTTAGGTTATGGTATTTTATTATTCTTTCTCGTTAAACTCAAGCGGATTTTTGTAAAAGAAAAGGAGCTCGACAATAGTTACGAACCAAACGTAACTCTCGTAATTCCATGTTTTAATGAAGAAGATTTTATAGAAGAAAAAGCTAAGAATTGCCTGGGGCTAGAGTATCCCCAGGAAAAATTGAGAATTTTATTTATTACTGACGGATCAAGTGACCGAACTGTAGAAATACTTAAAAACATTAAGGGGGTAGAGTATACTCACGAAAATAGAAGAGCAGGGAAGTCTGCAGCTGAAAATCGAGCCATGAAAATGGTGAAAACTCCAATCGTTGTTTTTTGTGATGCCAATACAATATTAAACAAGGAGTGCATCCGCGAACTTGTAAAGCATTATCAAATAGACGATGTAGGGGCAGTAGCGGGTGAAAAGAAGGTAATATCAAAAGTTGCTGATGGAGCTAGTGGAGCTGGTGAGGGTTTGTACTGGAAGTACGAATCAGCCTTAAAAAAATGGGATAGCGAGCTTTACACCGTAGTTGGCGCTGCTGGTGAATTAATTTCGTTTAGGACATCAATAGTTGAGGAACTAGAAGAGGATACGATTTTAGATGACTTTGTACAATCCTTGAGGATTTGCAAAAAGGGATATCGTGTGCTATACGAACCTAAGGCTTTTGCTAGTGAAACAGCAAGTGAAAACGTAAAAGAGGAATTAAAAAGGAAGATACGAATTGCGGCAGGCGGATGGCAATCTATGGTTCGACTACGAAGCCTACTCAATCCTTTCCCTCATTTTGTCTTAACCTTTCAATACATTTCGCACAGAGTATTGAGGTGGTCAATATCGGCATTAGCATTACCTCTTATTTTTATTTTAAATGCTATTCTAGTCTACCAGGACAATCATCTAGTATATGAAATTTTACTGATGGGACAAATTACATTTTATGCGTTGGCCATACTTGGGTGGATTTTAGAAAACCGCAACCTTAGAGTAAAAGCATTATTTGTTCCTTATTACTTTCTTATGATGAATTATGCTGTCATTGCTGGATTCTTCCGCTGGCTTAAAGGGACTCAGGCAGCTACATGGGAAAGGTCTAAACGTTCGAAGTAAGTTTTTTTATTTCCACATTTTCAAAGTGATCTGGCGCTAGAGCGTCTAGAGGGTCAACACCTTTATTTCAACTCTCCACAAGCATTACTGTGCCTGAAATTATGGATTCTTAATATCCAATCTGGCTCTCATTCCCAAAATAGATGTGAGCACCCCTTGATTCCTAAAATGGGACAGATGTAAAATCAACAAGATTCCAGTAAGTAGTCTGAAAATCAGGGTAGTTTCATTAATAATATTTGATGGCATCGCTATTGCTTTTGTGGGGGGGACTTAGAAAAGTCATGTTGTATTAAATAAGTTGTTAACCCACAAACTAACGTTAAAAAAGACTGTAAAATGAAAAAAGGAATTATTAGCATATTGGCACTTAGTCTGGCCATTGCGTCCTGTAACAAGGATAAATCAAACAGTGGATCCGATGGATTCACGAAGGTTGAAAACATTAATGACCTTAATGTACCTAGTAGCTTTAATTGGAACTCTAGCAAATACCTTATGACTGATATCTCAGTAGAAGGAGTTGATGGAGTATCTAAATCGCAAGTGAGAATTGATATTTATGATGTTGATCCATACCAAGGAGGTAAAGTATTGTTTTCTGGTTTCACCAATGCACAAGGAAAATTAGAAGCACCTATTAAAATTGCCACCAAGTATAAAGAAGTAATTGTTGTTGCTAATGCTTTAGGTGTTGGTGATAATAGAATTACTGCTACACTTACTGGAAATACAGTTAGAGCTCATTTCTCGGGTGTTCCTGAGGCTAGAGTTTTCGAAAAGCATTCTTCTGCTGGTGGAGCACCTACTCCAGCCACTAATTTTGCTGGTTCTGATTTAGGTAGCCCTGGAGTATTCTATTTGGGTGCATTCAATGCAAATGGAATTCCTGCTGGAATGACTTCTGTACCTGTAGGTCAGCCTTATCTTGATAATTTGGCATTGGTTCTTCCAGAAAAGAATCATTTACCATGTGATCCAGTTAGACAAGCATTATTAGCAGATTTGTTCTGTAACCAAGTTACTACCAGCAAGGATGATGCAGAAGTAGCAGTTACATTCCTTGGAGAAGGTGCAGGTTACAAAAATGCTCTTGCTTACTACTACTACCCAGCTGGAAGTCCTCCTGCGTCTAGAGCTGCGATTGATTCAGTATTTGTGATTTTCCCAAATGCTTCTACAGGTGGTGCTAATATGACTGCTGGTGATAGAGTTGTTATCGGAACTTTCCCAAAGAATACTACAATCGAGTGGGTATTGTTGAGCGATATGTGGGATGGTACTTCTGTACATTACGCACATACTCCTAGCAAAACTAATTTCTTCTTTGGAGATGATGCTATGAATAATGATATGGGATATAACACTGGTGGATGTACTCCTGATCCAGCGTTTAACCAACACATGATTTCATTTACTGATAATCTTAATGGCGAAGACATTCAAATGTTTGCTTTTGAAGATATCAGATACCCATACGGTGATTACGATTTCAACGATTGTATTTTCTACGCTACGGGAGATTTGTACCCAAGCTGTGCACCTCAGTTGAGCGTTCCTACTCCTGGACAATCTGATTCAGATGGTGACGGAATTATCGATCAGTATGATGACGAGCCAAACAATCCAAATGTTGCTTGTTTAATCGAGTATGATGGTACTTTACTTTTCGAAGATCTATGGCCTTCTAAAGGTGACTATGACTTTAATGATTTAGTAACAGGATATGTAATTACTCACGCTATTCACGCTGATGGTTATGTTCACGAAGTAAGAGCTGACTACACTGCTAAGGCAATGGGTGCTGGATATAACAACGGTTTTGGTACTGTTTTGTCTTCTGACCTTGTGAAAGCTGATATCGCTAGTATTACTGGAAGATCATCAACTGGTGGTTTCCCAATGGACGGTGATTTAACTGCAACTCCTGGTTCTGATCTAGTAATGTATAACTGGGATGCTACCAAGTCAATTGTTAGCAATGACATCAATGGAGGTGCATTTTTCAATACTAAAGTAGGTGGTGGAAAAGGAAATTTTGTAACTGAGAATATCGTAATCACTATGGCTCCTAACGCGGTTGACCAATGGGAATTAGGATTACCTCCTTACAACCCATTCATATTTGCTGATCAAGATGATACTAGAGAGATTCACTTAGCTGATATGGCTCCTTCTAGCCTTAATGATAACTCTAGATTTGGAACTGCTAATGATGATTCTGATGGAATCAGCAGATTCTACAAAACAGCTTCTCCAGCTAACTTACCATGGGCTCTTGATATCCCAGCTGGTGCGTTTGAGTGGCCATTAGAAAGAGTAGATATCTTAACTGCTTATCCAAACTTCGGTGCGTGGGCAATGTCAGGTGGTATGGTAAATACTGACTGGTATGACTTCCCAGCTGCTGGACAAACTTATACTCCATAAGTGATAAAGAGTAAACAGTAGAACACAAGAAAAGACCTCGCAATAGCGGGGTCTTTTTTTTGTTGGGTAGTACAAGAGTAATTGTGTTTATGTTTCTGATAGATTGACTTACCCTATAGATAGTAGAACCCTTAGAATTTCTTATCCTTGTTGAGTATTGATAAAAAAGAGAAAATGTTGGAGAAACCATTTAATACCATTGTGACGGCAATCGCCCATTCGCCCAATTTGGAAGCTAATATTTTTGAGTCTATTAGGATAAAAAATGCTTTGGGTAATAAGTTGATTTTAGTTCACGTTGGGCCTAAAACGGATGCAGATAATAACTTGTTTTTATCAATAATAAAAGAAGCAGGGGGATCAAATAATGATGTGGAAATAGTATGGAGAGAAGGAGATCCTGTGGATGTGATTTTAGAATTGGCAAAAGAGATAAAAGCAGACTTATTAATAGCAGGAGCCTTACCACGAGAGGGATTGTTGCGCTATTATATGGGGTCGATAGCCCGAAGGTTGGTTAGAGCACCAGACTGCCATTGCTCCATATTACTTATGACTAATCCACAAAAGGTAAAAAATAACTGTTCGAAAATTGTTGTAAATGGTTTGGATCATCTTAAAACTCCAGAAACTATAAAAACTGCCATCAAGGTAGCCTCAAATTTAAAGGCAAAAGAATTAATCATTATTGAGGAGGTAGAACCCTCTAAAATTGGTGCTCGAGCTGAGGATGATTTAAGTTTGAAAAAACTAAATATTGCAAAAAAGAGAATTCAAGGGGATGAAGCAAAGCGGATAGACTCCATTCTAAATGAAGTTGACAAGCCTGAAAATTTGTCGATAATCAAGAAATGTATTTTTGGTAAAAAGGGGTACACAATTGGTCATTTTGCTGAAACAAGTAGGGCAGATTTATTGGTGATGAACAATCCCGACACTAAGCTAGGATTTCTAGACAGAGTTTTTACCCATGATTTAGAATACATATTATCTGAGCTCCCTTGCAATCTTTTGATTATTCACAGTAAAAGACCAAACTAGTTTGAAGATTAATACATCCGATTTATCTAAAAATTTGTTTTCGGGATTTGTGGTCTCATTGGTTGCCTTACCATTGGGTTTAGGTTTGGCAGCCGCCTCTGGAGTTCCTCCCATTGCAGGTATTATCACGGCTGTGGTAGGAGGTATTATTGTTGCCATTATTGGCGGGTCTCATATTACCATTGCAGGTCCTGGTAATGCCTTAATTGCTGTTACATTAACAGCTGTAATTACATTAGGAGAAGGTAATATGCTTGCGGGTTACTTTTATACCTTGGCAGCTGTAGTGTGCTCAGGTGTACTTGTGTTTTTATTAGGATTATTTCGTTTTGGTGCCTTGGCCAATTTTTTTCCAACTACTGCCGTGCAAGGCATGCTCGCAGCTATCGGTATTATCATTTTGGCGGGACAGTTGCATGTCATGCTAGGAGAACATTCACCTGAAGGTAATAATACGGTAGAGCTATTGGCTTCTGTGCCAAGCTCCATAATTGAAATCATTTCTGGAAATGTCGATTTTCTTCCTTACATCATTGGCTTGATGTCTTTGCTGGTAATGATATTATACTCAAGAATAAGAAATAAAATTTTTCACTTGATTCCTGCACCGATGTGGATTGTACTAATTGGAGCTGGTGTTTCTTATTTATCCGTAAAATACCCTAGTATATTAAAGCCCTTAGATAAAGATTATCTAATCAACATCCCTGATGATATTCTTGGAATAAGGAGTTTTCCAAATTTTGGAAAATTTGCACATATTGATTTTTGGACAGCAACTTTGTCGCTTACTCTTATTGCTAGTATAGAATCTCTTTTGAGTATTAAAGCCGTAGATAAGCTGGATATAAAAAACAGAAGATCTAATGCTAATAAAGACCTCAGAGCTCTGGGCATTGCCACGGTTGTATCTGGTTTTTTGGGCGGCCTTAATGTGGTAATTGTAATTGCAAGGAGCTCTGTAAATGCCAACAATCGAGCTAACAACCAATCAAGTAATTTTTTCCATGGCCTTTTTCTCTTATTAATGATAGTTTTATTTACCCCGGCAATAAAACTGATACCCATGCCTGCTTTGGCTGCTATTTTGGTTTATACGGGGTACAAACTAGCAGCGCCATCTGTTTTTATTAAAACCGCTAAAGTTGGTTGGGAACAGTTACTGATTTTCCTAGTTACCATGTTTACCACCATTTTTACTAATCTCATTATTGGAATTGGTGCTGGTATTTTAATAACAATTCTGCTGCAGTTGAGGGCCATAAGTAGGGTGCATTTGTTTACTAGATTTTTATTAAAACCAAATACTCTTTTGTATCAAGAAAAAGATAATCAGTACTTACTTAGTGTAAAGGCATTTAGCAACTTTGTTAATTTCATTGGGATAAAGAACAAACTCGATACTATCCCTACAAACGCCAAGGTGATAGTAGACTTCAGCCTCACTAAGTACATTGATCATACTGTACTTGAGCAATTGGAGGATTATAAACACTCATTTGAGAATGGTGGTGGAGAGCTAGAGATTATCGGTACGGATGATATGGGAACTTATACATCACATCCACTAGCACCACGGCTTACCACCATTTCTAGCAATAAATCACGATCGAAATTATCAAAAAGGCAAAAGGCCATAAGGTTGTTTGCCAAAAAAATGGAATGGGAGTTTAATCCTGAGAGTTCTACAGGGTTTCAGGACTTTAAAAGCTTTCATTACTTCTCAACGCATCAATTAGATTCAAAACGTAATTCTTTAAAAGGATCTGTAAAGGGAGTTACTGTGAATTTGGCTGACGTAGATTACCATGAAGGAGAGTTTATACTACGAGAAAATATTCATAGTACGATGGTGGTTCTTTCGCTGCCTTACAGCATCCCAATGTTTGTACTCGACAAAGAGAACTTACTAGATAAGGTGGCCAACCTGGCGGGCTTTAATGATATTAATTTTAAAAGGTATCCTGAGTTTAGTAGAGTTTTTCGCTTAAAAGGAAAGGAGGAGTCAGAGATACGTAACTTTTTCAGCGGAGCGCTCATCGATTTTTTACAAGAAAACAAGGCTTATCATATCGAATCGAATGGTTCATCACTGTTGATATTTGAAAAGGAAAGATTGAGCAGTTTGAGCGAGATCAAACAATTAGTTAGTTTCGCAAGCCGATTGGCAAGGGTATTAAGTGTTTAAAAACTCAGGAGGATGTTAAAATTAAAATTACCAACAGATCCACGTTGGGCAAATATTGCTGAGAAAAATATTGAAGAAATATTAACGGATCATGCTTTTTGTGAGCAAAAGGCAGCCTCTACTGCTATTTCGCTAATAATTACGTATCCAGAATTGTCTGATTTGGTTACAGAAATGAGTGCCTTGGCCAGAGAGGAAATGAGTCATTTTGAAATGGTGCACAAGCACATTTTGAAACGTGGATATAAACTGGGACGGGAACGGAAGGATGAGTATGTGGGGAAGCTTGTCAAATACTTTCCTCAAACACCAGATAGAAACTTGCGGTTAGTCCACAGATTACTAGTTGCAGCGCTTATTGAGGCAAGGAGTTGTGAGCGATTCAAGGTATTGTCTGAGAATATTTCCGATAAGGAACTTGCTAAGTTTTATGGTTCGTTAATGGAAAGTGAAGCCAATCACTATACCTTATTTATAACCTTTGCTCGCAAATACGGGAACAGGGAAGAGGTAGATAAATTGTGGGACGGTTTGCTTACCTACGAGGCCGAATTAATGAAAGATTTGGGTACCTCTGAATTAATACATGGCTAAAGTATACGTAGAATTGTAGGAAGATTTTTCATTTTCGTAAATACATGCTAGAATTGTGTACTTCGCGATTATCTAGAACTAAAATTAGCCGTAGAATTAAATAAAAGTGGCTAATTTTAGCCTCATTCAATTTTCTTCTAAAAAATAATTTGGCACTCTACCATGAATAAGCATTATACTAACACATTAAATCATCGGATAAGAACTAGGTTAATAAAAACAATGGAAAGGTATTTTCAGGCCTTAGCACTTTGTTTGAAACCCAATCGTAAGCAATACGGTCTTATAAAAGTAAAATCAAACTACAGAAAATGGTAGGCCTGGTCTTTATTATAGATGATGATAAAATATACCGATATGCTACGGAGAGGTATATTCAAATTCTGAATTTGGCCAATGACGTGCGAGCATATTCAGATGGACAAGAAGCGCTGAATTATATTAAGCAAAATTCAAAAAATGTAGACTTACTACCTGATGTAATTTTTTTAGATATCAATATGCCTCTAATGGACGGTTGGGATTTTGTGGACGAGTATCTAAAGATACAGTCGGAAATGCCTAAGGATATTAAGCTTTACATGGTAAGTTCGTCTATAGACGAGCGAGACCGAGTGAAGGCTCTGAATATAAATGAGGTGGCTGACTATGTAGTAAAACCCATTTCTGAAGAAAAATTAAAATCACTTATAAGTAGAAAAACTGCCTGAGGCAGAAATATTATGAAGAGAATTGAACTAAACGATGTACACGAAGCATTGGGAGCAAAAATGGTCCCTTTTGCTGGGTACAATATGCCACTACAGTATGAAGGCGTGAGTGCCGAACATATTCATGTGCGAAATGAAGTGGGAATTTTTGACGTGAGTCACATGGGCGAGTTTTTTGTTTCGGGCAATGGCGCTTTAGAGTTTTTACAAGCGCTTACCTCTAATGATGTATCAAAACTTACCGATGGAAAAATTCAGTACAGTTGCTTGCCAAATGAAGTGGGCGGAATAGTAGACGACCTATTGGTGTACCGTATGGCCGAAAACAACTATATGCTTGTGGTAAATGCCTCCAACATGGACAAGGATTGGAACTGGTTGATGAAGTACAAGCCGGAAGGGGTTACCTTAGAAAACAAATCGGATGATTACTCTTTATTTGCCGTGCAAGGCCCCAAAGCTTCTCAAGCATTACAAAGTTTGACTTCTATCAATTTGCCAGAAATGGTGTATTACACTTTTGAAATTGGAAAATTTGCAGGAATAGAAAATGTGATAGTATCGGCTACAGGTTATACCGGAGCAGGTGGATTTGAGATTTATGTGAAAAATACCGATGCCAAAAAAGTATGGGATGCTATAATGGAGGCCGGAGCAGCAGAGAATTTAAAGCCAATTGGACTAGGAGCACGCGATACCTTAAGAACAGAAATGGGTTTTTGCCTGTACGGAAATGACATTGATGAAACTACCTCGCCACTAGAGGCCGGGTTGGGCTGGATCACAAAATTCACTAAGGAGTTTACCAATAGTAAAGCACTACAAGAGCAAAAAGAAAAAGGTGTAACCCAAAAGTTAGTAGGTTTTGAAATTATGGATAGAGGGATTGCACGTCATGATTATGCTATAAATGATGCAGCAGGAAACAAAATAGGAAGAGTTACTTCAGGCACTCAATCACCGCTAACAAAAAAATCTATCGGAATGGGTTATGTGACTGTTGAAAATTCAGCAAAAGATTCTGAAATATTTATTGAGATAAGAGGTAAACAAGTGAAGGCGATAGTAAAAAGGCCTCCTTTTTTATAATCTTTTCGGATACAAATACTTTAAAAGGCCGCCTGGAAAATCACCTACCAGACGGCCTTTTTTCATTAACCACTAAACCACTAAACTATTTTATCCTTCTCTCAAGGCTTGTCCAGCCCCCGCCATTATATACTTCTTTAAATCCATTAGATTTTAAGGTGCTTTTGGCAGAAGCACTGCGCATACCCGATGCGCAACAGGTAATTACAGGCTTGTCCTTATTAAGCTTTCCTAAGCTGTTACTTAAGTTGTCCAAGGGAATATTGATGGATTTTTTGGAATGCCCGCTGCGATATTCGCCCTTAGTGCGCACATCTACTATTTGAGCTCCTTGCTTTACCAATTCTTTGTAATCCACTTTTGGCCCCATGCCAAAAAGGCTTTTTATACTATCTAACATCTTCTATACAGTTTGAGATTGTGCATAATTTACATCTATCCATGAGCCACCATTGTAGCAATCTATATTTTGCTGCTGCAAGTACTGCGCAGCTTGGCCACTGCGGCCACCCGAGGCACAACAAAGAATTAGCGGTGCCTTTAGCCCCTTTAATTCATCCATTCTATGTGGCACTTCATTTAAGGGAATGTTGATAGATCCTGTTACATTCCCTCCTTGAAACTCTCCAACTGTTCGTACGTCCACCACGGTGGCCCCTTGTTCTTTTATCAATTTTTCTAAATTCATCTTATTCTGTTTTTGTTTCTTTTTTTTCAAATAAATTACCTACTAATCCGATCATTAATGCTCCATATAATGTGCTGTTCAATGGTTTTGAAGTGATACCACAATTACCAGTTGCACATCCTATGTAGTAGTAATACAAGTAGCCACCTATAGCTCCCAGTACTACTCCTATGAGGGTTATTTTATAAGCTAATAGCTTTTTCATCTTGAAATTTTTTAACGTTTTCGCTCAAGTCGTATACCTCCACACTATTGAGTTTCGATTTTATAATACTGGCTCCGGCAGCACTTCTGTACCCTCCTGCACAATGCACCACTATAGGCTTTGTAGTTGGAAGCTCCATTGCTCTTTCGCTCAGTTCGTACAAAGGTATATGTATGGCCTGGTCAAATATCTTGCCTTCTTTTAGTTCTGAATGGTTTCTAATATCTACCAAGGTAAAGTCCGTTTCGTTTTGCATTAGCTGCTTATAGTCAAATAGTTCTTGGCTTTCATTACCACTGTGCGATACAAAGGCTAATTCTATTTGCGATTCATAACCAATTTTTGCAGTACGCTGTATCACCTCTGCCAAAGCGGCCTGCGACTCGGCTACGAGATAAAACTTTTCATTGGGATTAATAATACTCCCTAGCCACGTTTCAAAGCTATTCTCAGCCATTATGTTTATAGCATTTTTGATATGAGCCTTTTTAAAATCTGCCTCAGGGCGTGTATCAATAATTCGTAGTGAAGGATTCAAAATATTTGAGCTATCCTGAAAATTACTCGAAGTATTGAGTGGAACCTGGTTTATACTTGTCTTATAGGCATCAGCTCCAGCCTTGTTTATACCAACATCATGCAGAAAGTAGCGCGGGATGAATGGCTGATCGGAAAGTAAGTTTTCTACAAAATCTTCTTTTGAGCTGTCTTGCAAACTCCAGTTGGTAGCGCGCTCTTCGCCCATGGTACTCACATTCTTTTCGCTAAGCCCCTTGCCACATAGGCTGCCAGCTCCGTGCGCGGGGTATACCAGCACATCGTCTTCCAGTTTCATTAGCTTATCGCGAAGCGAATCGTACATATTCTCAGCCAAGTCTTTTCTGGCGGCCATTATAGCTCCTGCTTCTTCTCTCAAATCGGGCCGACCACAATCGCCTATAAATAGAGTATCGCCAGTAAACACAGCATGGTCTTTTCCATTGCTATCAGTAGCTACAATACTTATACTATCAGGCGAATGGCCAGGGGTGTTCATCGCTTTTAGGCTAATGTTGCCCAAGCTTATAGTATCACCATCGTCAAAACTTGTGTGTATATAATCAGCTCCCACAAGTTTGCTCACATATATATTGGCTCCGGTTGTTTCAGAAATTTCTTTATGACTGCTTACAAAATCGGCATGCGGATGTGTTTCTATCACAGCTACTATTTTGGCATTATTAGCATTCGCAAAATCATAATAAGGCTGAGGATTGCGCGATGGATCAACCAAGGCAATTTTATCTCCGCTAAGGATTGCGTATGAATAATGAGCTAAGTTTTTATCTTCAAATTGTTTGATTTCCATAATCTTATTTTTAAATGTTCAACAAAGGTCAGAACTTGAAATACTTTACACAGCTACTTTTGTTACACAGCGGGTTTATCAAAAAACCACATTTTTACAGCAATTACTACCAGTAATAGGGCAAAGCCTTTTTTTAAAGCTATTTGTGGAACCTGGGTAGCAAATTTTGCTCCTAAGTAGCCGCCTACAAAAAAGAAGATACTCATCACCAAAGCCGCTTTAATGTCAATATATCCACTTTGATAATATTGAAATGCTGCCAGGCCACCTACAGGAAAAACCATCATAAGGAGGGCTGTGCCCTGAGCAGTTTGTTGCGAAAAACCCAGTAGCATTACAAGCGCAGGAATGATAATGATGGCACCACCCAGGCCTAGCATTCCGCCAAGTACACCCGCAGCCATGCCTATTACGGCTATCACTATTGCTGTTTGAAGATCCATCTTAGGCATTTTTCTTTTTGGTGGAAACACCCAGTACTTTATAAATAGGGCAAAAGCTAATACTGCTGGCGGCTACAAATATTACCGCCACTATAACGAGCACTATGGCTGCTATCCCCGTGATTTGACCTGAGAAGTACAGTCCTGCAATTAATAGTGCTGCAAGTATCCGCACCAATTTGTCTGTGTTACCCATGTTTGCTTTCATAGTAAGTTTTATTTCTTATTGAAAGCGCAAAGGTCAGGCTAGGTAGAAGAATCCACAGCCACTAATGTTACATAAGGGTGATTTTGTTTCGGCCCAGTTTTACCAGCTCAGATTCCTCCATTTGCTTTAGCAATCTTGATACTACCACACGAGAGCTACCCAGCTCATTAGCCAGTTGCTCATGAGTAATATTAAGCTCATTAGAATGGCCGTTTTTAGCCTTGGTTTGGATAAACTCTAATAGCCTCTGGTCTAGTTTTTTAAAGGCCACAGCATTCACTACTTCCAGTAGCTCTTCAAATCTTTTTTGATACAATCGGAAGATATAGTCTAACCATTGTGGATATTCCTTTATTAGGGCATTTACCTTATCAATAGGTATAAACAATATTTCGGTCTCTTCCTCAGCTATGGCTTTTACCTTGCTGGTATCGCGGTGTATTCCTCCCAAAAAAGACATGATACAGCTTTCACCAGCTTTGATATAATAAAGCAAAATTTCGCGCCCATCCTCCTCAGTACGCATTACTTTGATACTGCCGCTGGTAACTATGGGTATAGCTTGGATATAGGCGTTTTCGTTGAGAATAACCTCTCCACTTTTAAAAGTTTTGGAAAAACCATAGTCATTCAGTTTTTGCGAAACTTCGGGTATGGCCTTAAACTCGTTTAATTCTTTTAGCTCCATTTTGTCTATCTATGTCTTGTAACCTATTCCGGTGAGTTCTTTATTAAATTTTAATGCCAGGTCTAGCCAATATTCTAAATCTTCTTCCAGATCGAAACCCATAGGCTGTACAAAAATATAGCCACGCATGGGGCGCCCGGTAAAATCCATCGGTAGGCAGTTTTCCTTTTCTATCTCTTTGGCATAGGCGGTTTCACCTATGCGGGCCATCAGCAAACTTTCTTGCAGCTTTTTATCAATATGTATGCCCACACACATTTTGTCATTCACCATAAAAACCAGTCCGCCCATCATTTTTTTAGCATGATAATTCAGCTTCTTAGATTTCATGATACCATGAATTCTCTCACCTAAGTACTCATCGTAAGGCATATTATATGATGATTGGTTATCACTTTAAATAATTGTGCAAAGGATAAAGGTTACATTTTATTTTCATTTAGATGTTTGTACACTAATATTTTCACGGTCAACCAGTCCTTTAAGATTTTTTGAAATTTTATCTGTTGGCCAATCCCACCATTTCAGTTCCAATAACTCGGCTATTTTTTCTTCAGAAAAACGTTTAAGTATAAGCTTTGCGGGATTGCCACCAACTATACTGTATGGTTCCACGTTTTTGGTAACTACACTTTTGCTGCCTATAATCGCGCCATCGCCAATTGTAATTCC
>JAUICR010000019.1 GCA_030427785.1 Bacteroidia bacterium
AACCGTAAAAAAGGTAGCTGTAGTTTCTACCAGCTGTAATACCGGATGTGATTACTCTTATAATAATAGATCAAGCAATATTACCATTGATAACAATGACCCATCTGGTGTATACTGTTTTACAGGCACTACTACTGCCGATATTCATGTGCATAGAACTGATGTAGTGGTGCGTATTTGTGGCACGGCAGACATCAGCAAAATTCATTTGAAAGAAAATGCACGGGTAGAAATTGTAGATGGTGCCAATGTTGATCTGGATGAACTGGATCTGGATGACAACGTGGAAATCGAAATTTTTGATGCTACGGTATTCGTAGATTCTGATGCCTCAATAGAAGGAACTATTACCAACCACGGATCATTAAGTATGAATGATGAACTCACCATTGAAGATGATGCAACATTTGTAAATAATGGAACCCTTACCGTAAATGATGAAATGGCCGTGGAAGATGATGCCACTTTAACCAATAATGGTTCGCTTAGTTGCTCTAAAAAGATTGAATTGAAATCTGGTTCAACCACCACAAACAGTTGCTCAATGACTACCTCTAAAGAATTAAAGATAGAAGGTATTCTTAATAACTCAGGCTACATAGAAGCCACTAAAAAAGTAGAAATAAAAAGTGGTAGTACAGTAAATCTTTTTGACGGCTCCATGCTATATGGAAAAGACGATGGAAAAATTGAATCAACGGTAACGGGTAGTGGAAGCACCTCGCTAATGAAGTTTGATGATAAAGGTGAAATAAAATCAGGTGGATCCTTAAACGGAACAATTGAGTTATGCGTATTAGGCTCTTATAGCAATAGTGGATCTATCAATAGTCCTGCAGTGCGTGCCTGCGATCAGGTGTACATTGCCACCAGTTCGTGCAATCCTGTAGGAAATGGAACCTTTACTGTGCTTGATAGCGACAATGATAATGTAGCTGACGACCAAGATGCCTACCCTAATGATGCTGATAGAGCTGGCGATTCGTATTACCCAAACCAAAACGGCTTTGCTACTTTGGCTTTCGAAGATTTATGGCCTGGAAAAGGTGATAATGACTTCAATGATTTGGTAATACAGTACAGAATACACTGCGTTACCGATGCTAGCAATAAGGTAAAGGATATGATTTTTGAATATTCAGTAATCGCCACGGGTGCCTCACAGCGCAATGGTTTTGCAGTAGAGTTAGATATAAATCCAACGGTAGTAAGTAGTGTAGTACGAACCGGCAGCTTAGGAAATAGTATCAACCTGAATGCAAATGGTACTGAGGCCGGACAAACCAATACCGTTTTAGTATTTTTTGACAATACCAATGATGAACTACCTAATATGGGAACTGCCTTTGTAAACACGGTAAAATCAGACCCATATAGCACACCCAAACTTTCTTCTTTATCAGCAACTTTTAGCACCTCACAAGATGCGAGTAGTCTGGCTATCAATCCTTTTATAATTGTAAATCAAGAAAGAGATAAAGAAATCCACCTAGCTGGATATGCCCCAACTGACTTGGCCGACCAAACCTTGTTTGGCAATAATGCGGATAGATCAGTACCAGGTAACGGTATTTACTATGTAGATGAAAACAACCTTCCATGGGTTATAAGTCTACCCGCAGCATTTGATTACCCTAGCGAAAAGGATGACATCGTACAGGCATATACGTACTTTGCTACCTGGGCCGAAAGTGGTGGTTTGAATAGCACCGACTGGTACATAAGCAACTCGGGCTATAGAAACCTAGCAGTGATTTATTAGAAATAAAAACATTGTAATAAACTAAAACCGGCTAGTTACCTAGCCGGTTTTTTCATTTTTAACCCACGTTGTCGTGTTTTTTTTAAAATATTTTCTCAAAATTTTGAAATTAGAAAACTCATAATTTACTTACCTTATTATGGGGTAATTAGAATTTGCACACGTTTAAAATGTAGGAATCTTAGCCCGCGTATCCATTGCCTTTTTATTATGAAAATACCTCCCTGGTTTTCACTTTGATACAAGTAGTTCGTGTAGAAAAAAAGCGCTTTTTCAGAATATTTTAAGGACTTAGGTAAACGCGCTAAACATTGATATATAGAGCATTAGTAATATTTTTTCAATAGTTTTGTTAAAACATTTAAACTCTATACCACATGAAACTAAATCAAATTACCGCACTCTGTTTGGGTGGCGTTCTAATTCTGTCGGCTTGTAAAAAAGAGCCTTCACAAACCAATTCAATTCCCGATTCCGTTAGCAGTTTTTCAGAAATTGTAGCTCCAGAGGGATTTGACTTCAATGCTTCCAAAGAAATCTCGTTAAACTTTACCGTTGAAAACAAAGGGTTTCAGGCAGCTCATTCTATTGAAGTATACGATAGTAATCCATTTTCGGAAGGTGAACTCATTTTTAAAGGTTTTACCAAAAATGATAAACTGTCTACTGCGCTTACACTTCCTAGTTCTATCAAAAAACTATACGTAGTATATAAGGATCCATCGGGGGCCGGAACAACAGAACAAATACCTGTAGTGGGTAATACTGTGAGCTTTGCTTTTGGAAAAAAGAGCGGCACCAAAAAAGTTGTGGTTGTTTCTCCTGACTGCTCAGCTGGCTGCGATTATTCTTACACGAACCAAAGTGGAAACTTTAATATAAATAATAATGACCCTGCGGGTGTTTATTGTTTTACAGGAAATACTACCGCCAGTATAAACGTGAACCGATCAGGGGTAACCATCCGCCTGTGCGGTACTGCAGATATGCAGAACCTAAATCTAAATCAAAGTGCAATTCTTCAAATTGTAGATGCTGCTGATGTTACTATTAAAAACCTTGGGGTCAACACAGGTTCTTCAGTCTACATTTATGATGCTGACGTATTTATTGATAATAATCTATCAACCAATGGAACAGTTGTAAACTACGGAACATTAGATATTAAAAAATCGCTCAACGTAAATAATGGTTCTACTTTTACCAATGACGGAAACATGACCATGGATAACGATCTTAATGTTAATTCTCCGCTCACAAATAATGGATCGATCACTGTGGATGGACATGCCAACTTTAATGGTGGTTCTACTACTGTAAATAACTGTTCATTCTTTATAAAAAGTGAAGCAAGAATAAATGGTACCCTTAGCAACTTTGGATATATAGAAGTAGATGATGAAGTAAAAATAAACGGTGGCTCAAGCTTTACTTTAGATGGAAGTGCCATGTTGTACGGTAAGGATAAAGGAAGTATTAATGCATTTGTAACAGGAACCAATTCTACTTCTGTAATGAAAATTGACGGCAACGTCTCAATCAACGGAGGTGCCGGTATATCAGGCAACCTTGAGCTTTGTATAGGCGGAAGTCTTACCAACAATGGTTCTATCAACGCTCCGGCCACACTGGCGTGCGATCAGGCGTATATTCCTACCAGCGGGTGTAACCCTGCCGGTAACGGTACGCCTACCGTAGCTGATGCCGACAATGATAATGTAGCAGATTCTACAGATTTATTTCCTAATGACCCAGCCAGAGCCGGTGAATATTATTACCCAAGTGCCAGCAGCTTTGCCACTATTGCCTTTGAAGATTTATGGCCAGGTACAGGAGACTATGACTTTAACGACCTAGTGATAGATTATAGAATAAGATGGATAACCGATGCCAACAATGACATTAAAGACATGGAATTTGATTACTCAGTTAGAGCGATCGGTGCATCTCAAAAGAATGGTTTCGGTCTTGAAATAAGCGCAGCTCCGGCATTGGTAGAAAGCGTAACAAGAACCACAGCACTTTCTAACCAAATAAGCGTAAACGCCAATGGTACCGAAGCAGGGCAAAGCAATATTGTTTTGATATTTTTTGAAAACGCTGGAGACGAGTTAGCTAATCCAGGGTCTATATACGTAAACACTCAGCTTGGCGAAGCCTACAGTGTGCCAAGTGTTTCGCAAGTTGCAATGACTTTTAGCACAGCACAAAACTCTTCTAGCATAGAGTTTAATCCCTTCATGTTTATCAATCAAAATCGTGGAAGAGAAGTACACATGGCTGGGCAAGGACCTACCGATTTGGCAGACCCAAGCTATTTCGGAAACAGCTCTGATGATTCGGACCCTAATACTGGTAGATACTATGTAAATAAAAACAATTTGCCATGGGCTATTGCCATGCCAGCTAGTTTTGAGTATCCAGCAGAAAAGGTTGACCTGGTATCTGCTTACCATTATTTTTACCTATGGGCCATCAATGGCGGCCAAAGCAATTCTGATTGGTATATGAATAATACAGGTTACAGAAACTCGAGCTTGATATACTAAAAGGGCAAAAAACAATAATCTTTATAGAAACCGTCTGAATTTATTTTCAGGCGGTTTTTCTTTTTATACCAAAATGAAAAAAACCTCGCCAGAAATAATCTAACGAGGTTCTTTAACTAACCAAACTACAATCATGAAACGCATTACTCTACTAATGCACAATAGAAACGCCTCCATCATTGCCGTTATTATAATTCAAATGCTAATGAAATGTTAATAGTTCAAACCTCCCCGTTATGCTTTAGCTCAACAAGGATTCCAATACCAGTAGAACACCGCTGATTACCATAAACAAAATTGCCCATAGCCTAAAGGATTGCTCACTTATATTGGCTAATAATTTTTTCCCAACATAATTTCCAGCTCCAATACCTAGCCCTAGCATTAATCCCCACAACCAAAGCTTGCCATGTAATGCCCCAAAAAAAGTATAACTGCCTACCTGCACCACCCCGGCAGCAAAAGAATTGAAGGTTTTTGTGGCAATAAGCTCCTCTTTATTCATTTCATAATTCAATAAAAAAGGATTGAGAAGAGGCCCCAAGGCCCCAGTAACGGAGGTAACAAATGGGATAACAAGACCCAAGGGAAAGAAATACCACAGCTTCATAGTAAAGGCACGCTTCCGTTTGCCAAATTGGAATTGGAAAAGAGTAGATATTAAGAATAAGCCAATAATCAGCTGAACCTCTTTTACCGGAATACTCACCAGCAACCACGCTCCCAAAAAAGCCCCAATTAAGGAAGCGGGCAAATAATAGCGCACTATGGACCAATGAATATATTTCCAAAAAAGTACTAAGCGCACGGGCCTACCCAAAAAATTGCCAAGGTTTAAAACCGGGGCTACAGCTGGTGCCCCTATCATAAAGCTGAGTACAGGGAGTAACATGAGTGCCCCTCCTCCTGCGGTAAGTGTGCTTATAGAAAAAGCTATTAAGCCGGCTAAAAATAAATAGAAGTAAATCATCCTTACATTAAGGATATAAAAATAGTAGAATGGCGGGGTTTATAGTTTAACTACTCTTGTGCCCAGCTGGCTACTAGCCTCACCCAATCTTCGTTGGCATTAAGGCAAGGGACTAATGTAAACTCTTCCCCCCCTTGGGCTAAAAATTCTTTGCGAGCTTCCATCCCTATTTCCTCTATCGTTTCTAAACAATCAGAAACAAATGCGGGGCACACCACCACGAGCTTTTTTATTCCCTTAGCAGGAAGCTCATTTATCACTACATCCGAAAATGGCTGCAGCCAAGGGTCGCGGCCCAATCTACTTTGAAAACTATTGCTGTATTTACCCTCAGGAATGTTTAAGCGCTTAATGACCTCCTTAGTAGTTTCTAAAACCTGATGTCGGTAGCAGGTAAGATGGGCAGGAGAATCTTTTGAGCAACAATCTTCTACTTTGAGGCAATGACTTTTGGTAACATCTGAAATCTGAACGTGGCGCTCAGGTATTCCGTGATAACTGAAAAGCAAATGATCATAGTCTTTCTCCAAACTTGGTTTGATGCTTCTTGCCAGTGCATCCAAATAATCAGCATCGTGATAAAAGGCTTCTTTAAAGCTCAGCTTAATATGCTTAAATTTTTGCTCCACTACTTCCCTGGCTTTTACTACCACCGTTTCGTAGCTACTCATGGCATAATGCGGATACAGCGGTACCAGCTTTATTTCATCCAAATCAGGATGAGCATCTACCAATTGTTGTATTCCAAATTCTATGGAAGGATTGCCATATCGCATACCTAAACCAACGGGTATATCGCACACTGCTTGAACCGCCTTTTGCAGCTGCTTGCTCAGTACAATAAGTGGCGAGCCCTCATCCCACCAAATACTCTCGTAGGCAGCACCAGATTTGGCAGGGCGAGTTTTCAGTATTATCCCCTCTATAAGCAAATAGCGTAGCCAGTACGGCTTATCTATTACCCGTTCATCCATCAAAAACTCTCGCAAATATACTTTTACGTCATCCGCATTATAGCTATCTGGTGAACCTAAGTTTACAAGAAGAAGGGCTTTTTTCGGCATTCCCTAGTCGTTTTAATTTGATGAATATGAAGCCTGCGAAAGTACTTATTACCGCAGAGTTTTGCTTCATACTTTATGGCTCATCAAATCTTAACTAGTCGCCATCATTATCTTGATATGTAATAAGTACCCCAAGCGCAGAAGGCATATCAGTTTTTAATAAAACTACATTTCGCTGAATAGCCAAATAAGCATCGTCTACCCCATCTTTATCATGGAGTACTGCTGCACTTAATGGTCCTTGTACATCTTTTATAGCCCGTATGGCTGTGCTAAACTGTTCATCTATGGCAAGGTCCAAGTCGCCCGATTGGCTTTTTGCATCCACCGCCTGCAAATAATCTTGAAGGCTTAATCCTTTCTGACTTCCGTCAAAAAAATCACCCTTAAAAAACCCGTGAATGGATTCTACATTGGCTTGTGCTAGTTCCAAAGAAATACCACTGTAGTAAGCCTCACAAGCCTCAGGGTACAATTTACCTAAAGTCTTTTTTCCTGCCGGAAACCCGATTTTGGCGTTTTTAATAAGCTCATAATCTTTGTTAATGGCATTTACCATTTGCCCAAGTGAGCTCCCTATATCCGAACCTTTGGCCGATACAAAATGTGCCCTGTAACCCACCCATTGCGAATTAAGTATACTGGCCATGGTCATAATATCCTGGGTAAGTAGCTTCATGTAATTGACAACAGAGGTGTCCTTTACATCTACTTCAGCACCAAAAAGCAAATAATCAAGTGCAGGTAAGCCCCGCGCCACTAACTGACTGGCTGGGCCTAAATCAGTTATTCCGTGCCGTATATTGTATTGCACTTTGGCAGTATCTGTGGGATAGGTATTAATAGATGCCTTTAAGCTAATTGCCTCGGCTGGTCCTACCTCAAAGGCCTTAATGTGCTGAAAAGAAGTGTACAGCACTTCCAGTTGCTTTTGGGCTGCAACTAATGCATTCGAATCTAAAGAGCTGGAATAAACATCCAGTTTTTGTTTAAATTCAAGGGCCTGTTTTTCAAAATCAGCATAAGCAGGAATAAGAATATGGTCGGCCCAGTTCTGCAACATTGCCTCCCTATCAAAATCCACTTTACCATTCAGCGAATTATCCTCTTTACAAGAATAAAGAGCCATAGCTAGTGCCAAAAAAACAAACAGTACCCTTGAAATTTTCATCCTCCTATGTGCTTACAAATTGTTCTTCACTGCTTCCAACCCGTATACTGCTGCTAACTGATCGATAACTGTATTCAAATCAGCCACACTTACTTCATACAAATTGTCAAGATTATTAGAAATCAAATTTACGATTTCGCTATCCATCATTTTTTGCTCAGGGTTAAACTGCAAGCTCCAAATAAACCCTACAGCTTCCGATAATTGATGATTTCTAAGGGCATCATCAGCTAGGTCAGCTTTTGCTCCATTTAAATAATGAATAGCCATGGCCACGGAAACCATTTCCCAAGTAGACCTAATTTCTGATATAGCTGCATCACGAGCAGTATAGTTTTTATCATTGATAGCCTCACGACCTTTAATAAATGCCTTCATCAATGTAGCGTTTACAGATAGGTTGGCATCCACACTATTGGTATACTTAGCCCAAAACCTGTGATACGCGGCCGTATTATCGTATTCAAAACCTTCAGTACCAAAATCATTAGGAACTCCCCAATATCCGAATGCCTCATCCCAATGGTGCTGCATGGCAGTACCTTTGCCGGGCTCTACAGTTTCGTTGTCTACATTCATCTTAGATGAAGAAAAATAAACTGAAGTAGACTGGTAATAGGCCAATGCACCCATACTTCCTTTTTCTATCAATTGCCCAAGCTCATAGCCTTTTGCATTAAAAAGGTATTGCTTGGTCTTTCCACCATTTTCTACAAGACCAGCTACACCATTAGCTCCTACCCCAGGATTTTGACTAATAGAATCTAGCTCCATGATCCATTCTGAAAATTCATTTTGTGCATCTGGAGAAATTTTATCTGCAATCTGCTTAGTAGATGAATTGAGCTCAGCCTTAGTCCAAGTATAATTGGTGTTGGCAAACATGTCTAGCAGAATGGTCCCATCTACCGACTTTCCGCTATTTGATGACTTTGCATAATCTACAATCTCGCTGAGCATATCCAACCTTGTATCTTGTCCTGAATGATCTACATTTTCAAAATCATATTTTTCACGAGTAGGCTCTACAGGTGAGCAAGAGCAGGTATCATTGTCTTTTTCGCATGATGTAAATAGGATTGCTGAAACAGAAAGTAAAGGAAATAGAAACTTTTTCATTCTTTGTTGTTATTTAGACTTATTTAAAATAGAGCGGCAAATGTATATAGGGACGATTAGTTGAACAAGTTTATTTAGAAGTTTTCTAAATAAAATACCAAGGTGATTTAATGTGTTAATTATCAATACTATTAGGACTGTACTGAGCCTATTTATCTGGGGCCACAACCAATGACAACACGTATCTAAGACTGATGATGGCGATATTGAGCGGGAGTACAATTCATCCATTTTTTAAAATTTCGGATAAATGCACTGGCATCCGAATAGTTTAGGAGAAAGGCCACTTCATTGATTTGCAACTCGGGGTTTTTTAGATAACTCACTGCAAATTCTTTTCTTAAAGTGTCAACTATACCTTTATACGTTTGGTTTTCTTCGGCCAGCTTTCGCTGAAGGCTGCGTACACTGATATTAAGATTAGCGGCCACTTGATTAATTGTTGGGAACTGAGGATTCATTAGTTGGAGCGCACATTGTTTTACCTTTTGGTGAAATACTTCGTCAGTTTTTAGTGTTGCTAGCTTTTGATGGGCATGATCCACCAAAATGCGCAAGAGGTTATAGTCAGCAGTAATTATTGGTTGGTTGATGTCCTCCTGCTTAAAGTAAAACGCGGTTTCGGGTTGATTGAAATGCATTGGGCAGTTAAATACTCTCAAGTACTCATTCAAATCATCGGGTTGGTCAAAGTCAAAATGAATTTTGGCGGGATAACTTTTGCCCATTGTTATGGCGATAAACTCGCGGATGGTGAAGGCCAGCATCCCCTCAATGGTTTGCCTGGTTGCCAGTGGCGATCCACGTACCCAATCAGAGTCGGCCACAAATGCCAGTTTAAACATATTGTTTTCCTCCACCAGCTCTTGCGGGATGGCACGGCATCCCAACATGGCAAACTCGCAACAATAGGTCATAGCTTCCTTTACCGTTCTACTGGTTTGGGTAATTTGTGCTATTAGCCCGGCCGCGGCTAAATTCATCTGCTCGCCTGAGTGCAACCCAAAATATTTGTCTTTGGTTTGAAATACGATTTCCTCTACTATACCATTGTAAACTTTTGAGTCTAATCGAACTTCCTCGCTACTTAATTCTTCCTCAGAAAAGCCGGTTTGTTGGATGAGTAAATCCACATCAATGCCCTGCATCCCTGCAAAGTGAATAAGGTTTAAAACAAATTTTCCGCTAAAAGTCATGCCTCAAAATTAAGCGAAAATGATTTTGGCATGAAATGTCTATTGGTTGGCGGTACACTCCAACCTATTTGCTGGCAAAAAGCTGACATTTGTGAAACAATCAAAAACAGAACGATATGAGAAATATTGAAACATCACAGGTGATAAATGCACCCGAGGACGAGGTATGGAAAACACTAATGGATTTTGGTAGCTACCCCAGCTGGAATCCGTTTATTACAACACTAAAGGGCAATGCGGTTGTAGGCGAACCGCTTACCGCTGAACTATGCCTTCCCGATAAAAAGCCGATGATATTTAAGCCAATCGTTTTGAAGTGTGTCCCAAACAAGGAGTTCAGGTGGATGGGCAAACTAGCTATAAAAGGCCTTTTTGATGGAGAGCATTATTTTAAGCTGGAAAAACTTGCTAATGGCCAAACACGGTTTATCCATGGAGAAAACTTTAGCGGTTTGCTTTCGGGTCTTCTTTTTAGGATGATTGGAGAGGAGACGAAGGAGGCTTTTAAGGAGATGAATACCGCCCTTGAAAACAGATTTAATTAAAAAGAGCAACCAAATGGGTCGCTCTTAAAATTTTAGTTGCTCATCTCCGAAAAAGTCTCCTTTGCAGCTTCCAAGGTATTTTGAATAAACTTTTGTTTCTACAAAATATAAATAGGCTTGTATTAAAGACAATTTTTGTCAATTATTACTTTTCCTAAAATGGTTGGGTTAGGCGTAATTGAATCTCTGAATTCGGTAAGTGAATAACTGTGATCCAATCTTGATAAAAGCATTTCGCGTTTATAACCAGAGTAATCTTTCACAATTACTAAGGAATCGCCTGTGGTTCGGAAAATGGAGGATGGTTTGGTGTTCTCCTCGTTTTTTGAGTAAATGAAATTTTTTACCGTTTCACCTCTTGTGGTAGGTTGAATTGTTAAGGTTGGCCTCTTGTCTTCAGTCTCAATGACCCTCAATTCTCCCTTAGAAACTACTAGGTTAAATACTCCAAGGGTATCGCTTGGAGTAAAAGAGGTCAACTGTTGTGCTTTAAACTCTTCTGAATTCTTTTTATGAGAATCCATATAAAAGTTGAGTGCCTCAAATACAATGATCTGATCTAAATTCTTGTCCAAAATATATACCTCGGTACGAAAAATACAACTACCTCCAAAGAATCCAATAGTATCTCCTTTCCTATAAATACTACCTCCATTCCAAAACTCACTAAAAGCATAATGGTCTTCACCAAAATAAAAGCGGGAACTGTCAATTTGTACACACCCGGCATTTTGGTAAAATTGACTTATCGGTCCGTCTTCAAATACAAGGTATAACAGTGCTTTTCCATAGAGGTCATCACTTATTTCCTGTTTTGGTTCAGAACAGGAAACAATTAAGGCAGATAAAACCAATAGTTTAAAAGGAGTTGTTATGTTAAATGAATTATTCACCCATCTCAACAAATGTCTCCCTCGCAGCTTCCAAGGTTTTTTCAATATCATCGTAAGTCAAAGCATTGCTAAGGAACCAGCTCTCGTAAGCTGATGGTGGCAAATACACACCGCGCTTTAGCATACCATGAAAGAATTGCTTGAAATAATCATTGGCACCTTTGGCAGCTGTTGCAAAGTCTACCACCGGATCAAAACTAAAGTGAAGGCTTATCATAGAACCTCTGCGATTAATCGTCCATGGTAGCTTGGTTTTTTTCAACGCTTTTTCGAGACCTACGTGAATCGTAGCACATTTTTCGGCCAGCTCCTTATATATCTGTGGGTTTTCTTTTAGATGTTTTAAAAGTGTATAACCCGCTACCATGGCAATAGGGTTTCCGCTAAGTGTGCCGGCTTGGTACACTGGGCCATTGGGAGCCACATACTCCATAATATCGGCTTTGCCGGCATACGCCCCCACAGGCATTCCTGCACCAATAACTTTTCCATAAGTTACCAAATCAGCTTCTACACCAAGTGCTTCTTGTGCACCTCCAAAGCCCATTCTAAAACCCGTCATCACCTCGTCAAAAATCAAAATGATTCCTTCCTCTGTACATATTTGGCGTAAGCCTTCTATAAAACCGGGCTCGGGTAATATGCAACCCATATTGCCAGGAATAGGCTCTATAATAAGTGCGGCAATTTCACCTTTATTCGCCTTCACCAGTTTCTTTACACTCTTCAGGTCGTTGTATTCAGCCAATAGAGTGTCTTTGGCGGTTCCCTTAGTAACACCAGGGCTGCTAGGGTGGCCTAGCGTTACAGCTCCACTTCCTGCTTGTATCAAAAAGGCATCACCATGCCCGTGGTAGCAGCCTGCAAATTTTATAAACTTGTCTTTACCTGTATAACCTCGTGCCAGGCGTATAGCACTCATCGTTGCTTCCGTTCCTGAATTTACCATACGCACACGCTCTACATTAGGGATGCTTTCGCAGATTAGGCGGGCAAGGTCAATTTCCATTTCTGTGGGTGCGCCAAAGGAGGTAGAGTCAGTTACTTTATCCTGAATAGCTTTTACTACTGGTTCCCAGGCATGGCCCAAAATCATTGGGCCCCATGAGGCGATATAGTCAATGTATTCATTACCATCCTCATCATACATATAGGCGCCCTTGGCTTTCTTTATAAAGATGGGGTCGCCACCAACAGATTTAAAGGCGCGAACCGGAGAATTTACTCCACCAGGGATGTATTTTGATGCGGTTTGGAAAAGGGATTTGCTGTTATCTGTTATCATAGTGTTGTTATGTTCGGATGTCTATATGTAAGCTTCATTGAAGCTACAAAGTTGGGAAATTCAGCAGTTGAACAAGCTATACTAATGGAAAATAAAAACTGAAATTAGTCGCTCATGGGGTTTTCACGGTTTAAAACCCAAAAAACCAGCTGGCAATTGAGAAATAAAGAATCACGCCCAGGATGTCTGCAAGCGATGTAATCAAGGGGGCACTTGCCGTAGCCGGGTCAAGCTTTAGTTTGATAAAAATAAATGGCAAAAGTAGGCCTATCACACTTCCCATCATTACCGTTATTACCATGGTAAGAGAAACGACTGCCACTATTTCGGGAGCCCTAAAACTAGCCACAAGTGCTACGCCTAATGCCATGGTGATTCCCAATAGCATCGAGACGAACAACTCTTTTCCTACCAGCTTATACCAATCCGAAATTTTTACATCGCCCACCGCTAATGAACGAATCATTAAAGTAGCTGATTGTGCTCCGGCATTTCCACCACTGTCAATTAATAGCGGCAAAAAGAAAACCAATGATACTACCGATTGAATTACATTTTCGAAACTTGAAAGTGCGGCTCCTGAAAATACATTCATAAAAACCAAGGCCAACAACCAAAAAATTCTGTTTTTGTATAAATTGAAAACACGTGCTTTTAAAGGACTTGTAATGGCCGACTGAAAACTACCAAACTTGTGAAAATCTTCGGTAGACTCTTTTACCTCTACATCCATTATATCATCTACTGTAACTATACCTATTAATACGCCCGTGGTATTAACTACGGGAAGTGCCACCCGATCATAATCTCTAAATGTTTTTAGTGCAATTTCCTGATCATCTGCGGCATTGAGTGCAATAAATCGACTATCCTGTAAATCTTCAATCTTTTGCTGCGGCTGTGCTAGAAGCAATTCTTTTATTCGGATATCACCAATGAGTTTCCCTTCATGATTCACCACATAAATTACATTTAGTGTCTCCGAATCTTTCCCGAATTCTCTAATATGTTCAAACGTTTGTGCTACCGTATCCCAGGGATTGATAACTATGTACTCAGGCGTCATCAGTCGTCCTACACTATCTTCGGGATAAGCCAATAGTTTATCAGTAATTTCTCTTTCTTCGGGAGAAAGTAGCTGTATAAGCCGCTGAGTTACATTACCCGGTAGCTCTTCCAAAAAGGCCGTTCTATCGTCAGGTTCTATGTCGTTTAATAAGGTTGCTATCTTGTGCCCATTCTGCGATAAGGTTTGGATAATTTGCTCTCGCTTAGAAAATGAAAGAAGTTTAAAAACCGTTTTTGAAAGGCTTCGGTTCAAAAGCCTGAAAAATATAATATACTCCTCATCCGAATCTTCAATGATTTGTGCCAATTGAACTGCATCCAATTTGTTTAACGACACCTTTAACTCCTTCCACTTTTGATTCTTACTAAGCGTATTCAAGCCGGCCTTTGTTTCTACCATTTCTGTAATTCTTTAAAACTGCAATTCGAGAGAAAAAATCCTCCGTCTTTTTGATGACTATCACTACATACTAGCAACATTTTTTTTTTCAATATCATAGCATCTTATCATCCCTTCGGCTCAATTCAGATAGTCTTTTTTTTTAGCCAAATATTTATGTCTCGACCTACGAACCTTTACACGTAAATCATCGTAGAACAAACTTAGGAGTAAAATAAAAGCCGGAATGAACAGCGTATTTAATTTCCAATTGAGTTTGGTAAAAAAATAGACCCCGAGCAATCCACCCAAAAAAAAGAATAAAATGATATAGAGCCTTAGCTTTACGTTAGCCCTTAATCTTTTTTTATGTCGCAATGATCTGGGAAAGAACAATTGAGAAATATCAATTCCCAAATCTGTAAAAAGCCCGGTGAGGTGGGTGGTGCGCACTACAGCATTTGAAATTTTGGTAACAAAGGAGTTTTGCAAACCCATGGTAAACAACAATAAACACACAATAAGATCGGCATAGGCTACCTCATAATAATTGCTGTAGATACCTATAGAAATAAATATGATACACTCTATTACAGTGGGCACCACAAAGACATTGAGCCGCTTACTTTCTCTAAATTTTTCAATTAGAAAACCCGATAAAAAAGAACCAAAAAGGAAGGATAAAATATAGAGTAAATAAATACTTCCCTTCCAAAATTCAAAATCTGCAAAATCATTTATTATCAGCGAAAAGTGACCTGTAACATGGGTAGTTAATTGGCTGTAAGCCAAAAAGCCAACAACATTTATTATGCCCGCAACGAAAGACAAAACTGTGGCAATACTCAAATTATGTCTTAAAGTTCGGCTACTTCCTTGGTGTCTAAACATGCTATCCTTTATTACTGACCTTGAATTTCACTCAAACAAAGCTGAGAAATTTTGGTTCACTTACACTTATTGTTCGAATGTAAGCAGATCATTGTAAAAGCGATTTACATGATTCGAGTATCTATTCTTTAGTTTCCATCTCGGTGCAAACCCAAAGCGTACAAAAAAACGCTACGTTATTTTTGGCTAAGCAATCGAATAATATCCTTCACAAAATAGGTAGCTATCAAATCTGCTCCGGCTCTTTTTATGGAAGTCAAAACTTCTACGATGGCTTCCTCTTCATTCAGCCACCCTTTTTCAGCGGCAGCTTTTATCATGGCATATTCTCCACTTACGTGGTAAGCCGTTACCGGAACTGGGCAATTATCTTTTATTCTGCGGATTACATCCAAATAAGAAAGAGCAGGTTTAATCATCACCATGTCGGCTCCTTGCTCTATGTCCATTTGGGCTTCCTTCATTCCCTCTATGGCATTGGCAGGATTCATTTGGTAAGTCTTTTTATCCTTTGGAATATCCGCCATATCTACCGGTGCAGAATCTAAAGCATCACGGAAAGGGCCGTAAAAACATGAAGCATACTTGGCGCTATACGCCATGATTCCTGTATTGGTAAAGCCCGCTACGTCCAAAGCAATGCGCATGGCTTCAATACGGCCATCCATCATGTCGCTTGGGGCTACAAAATCAGCACCTGCCTGTGCATGGCTAATGGCCATTTCACATAAAAAACCTACGGATTCATCATTGATAATCTCACCATCTTCTACAATGCCATCATGGCCAAATTCAGAATAAGGATCCATGGCAACATCCGTCATCAGGCAGATTTCGGGAACAACTTCCTTAATCATGCGAATACCTTGCTGCATCAACCCATCAGGGTTTAGTGCTTCTTCGCCCTCATTATCTTTCAGGTCATCTTCTACCTTCACAAAAAGTAAGGCCGAGCGACAGCCCATATTCCAAAGCTCCTTTACTTCTGCTTCAAGCAAATCCAAGCTATAGCGGAAATACCCTGGCATAGAGGCAATTTCTTCTTTCTTGTTTTTACCTTCTATCAAAAATAATGGAGCGATAAAATCGGAAGGGTGTAATCTGGTTTCGGCTACCATTTCGCGCAAAGCGGAAGATTGACGGAGCCTACGGGGGCGGTGTAACATAATATTGTTTAGGATTTAGAGTATTAATTCAGAATAAGGAATATCATGGATGATAGGGTCAACAGTCATAAAATTAGGACTCGTTTATAAGGCTCCCGATTTTTTATTTGAGCAGTTAAATTTAAGGTGAAAATGATGAACGACACTAAAAAAATCCCCAACAATACTATGTATGGCAGTATGGCTAATTCAGTGATTCCTTCCATATTAAGATTAATTGATTTTAATATTGCACATTAAGCCTTCAGGAATTGAAATTTTTCAAGTAATCTTCTGGTGTGTAAACCGGAAGGGTGGATTTTTTATAATGCTTTAGGTTTCGGGTTAGTATAAAATCAGCTTTGCAATTCAAGGCGGCTTCATGCTGCATCGCATCTTCAAAATCGGGAAAAGAGGAGTAGAGAGCCCTGTCAATATTTTGGTCATTAATTCCTGCTATCGAAACCAATGTTTTAAACTCTTTTAAGGTTTGCAGGGACTTTTCTTTTCCTAGATATTTCCTCAGGAAGTAATGGGTGTTTATGAAGCCCGTGGCACTCATAAACCCCGAGGCTTTTCTATTTTGGATTTTCAAAAACAGTTGTGCGGAAAATTTGTAAAAATCAGCTCGTTGCATCAAAAGATCTAATGCTACATCTGAATCTAAAAATAGAACGGCCGGCATTAACTGTATTTTTTTTCAAGGTGCTCCTTGTACTCTTGCTTTACTTCTTTATCAGAAAGTGGAGGTATTACACCTGAAAGTGATTTAATGAGCGGGCTTAGTTCTTTCTCCCAGTCTTCGTTTGTTGATTTCTGGTTGGTGGAAATTTTTAAGAAATTTTCAACCATTTGAGAAATGGAAATGCCCTTGGATTTTGCATATTCCTTAGCTCGCTCTATCACTTCCTTATCCAGCGATAATGTCAATTTTGCATTCATTTTAAAAACTTTACGTACAAAGTTATGAAATTCATTACGTGTAAATAAATTTTAAACTCTAAATCCAAAACAAATCGAAAGGAATGAAAATCAGAATTTCAAAACCATAACGGGTTGCGTTTCTGAACTTGTTTAGAGCCTAGGATTTTGCGCTTATACCCACTCCTTGGAATTCTTCAAAACTTCTACAAGCTTGGCTTCTTCAGTACCAGCCTTCGGTTCTATATTGTAATCCCATCTTACCCTTGGCGGAAGACTCATCAAAATACTTTCGGTCCGCCCATTGGTTTTTAGTCCAAATAAAGTCCCGCGGTCGTGCACCAAATTGAATTCAACATAGCGCCCTCTGCGTAATTCCTGCCAATAGCGATGCTCATCTGTCCATGGCATGTTCATGCGCTTTTCTACAATAGGTAAATAGCCCGGTAGAAAAGATTTTCCCATGTCCATATCAAAAGCCATCCAATCTTCAGCAGTGCGCTGCCCATCAGGTTTTAGGTAATCAAAAAAAGTTCCGCCAATACCTCGGGATTCATCTCTGTGTGAATTTCTAAAATATTCGTCACACTGCTTTTTAAACTTCGGATAAAGGTCTTTACCGTGTTTGTCGGCAGTTTCTTTTTGAGTTTTATGAAAATGAATAGCATCTTCCTCAAAAAGGTAATAGGGAGTTAAATCCGTACCTCCGCCAAACCAGCCATCAATTCGTTCGCCAGCTTCATTGTACATTTCAAAGTAGCGGTAGTTGGCGTGAACGGTGGGTACAAAAGGATTTTCGGGATGAAGCACCAAAGAAATACCGCAGGCAAAAAAAGTATCACCTTCCACTTTCATGTTTTTCTTCAGGTCCTCAGGCATTTTACCGTGTACGGTAGAAGTGCTCACTCCACCTTTTTCAAAAACATTTCCTTTTTCCAATACTCTTGAGCGGCCACCTCCGCCACCGGGTCTTTCCCACAGGTCTTCTACAAACTTTGCCTTGCCGTCAATTTTTTCAAGAGCAGTACAAATTTCGTCTTGAAGAGAACGGATGTATTGGGTGAATTTTTCTTTCATTACAGGTTAATTTGTTGATGGGTGTATTCGTTAATTAGTTACAAGGCCGCTAATCCACAAGTTCACTAATTAACTATTTAACGTTTCAACTAATAACTTTTGATGGCATTCACAAAAGCCCTGGCATGATCTACCGGTACATGAGGTAAAATACCATGACCAAGGTTGGCAATGTATTTATAGGTTCCAAAATCATCTACCATTTGCTTGGCAAGTCTTTCTATTTCAGGAATTGGACTTAGCAATCTAGCAGGGTCAAAATTCCCTTGAAGGGTAGTGCTGAACTTGGTAAACTCACGCGCCATTTGTGGCGAAATTGTCCAATCTACACCAAGGGCAGAAACCGGCATTTGCGACATTTGCTCTAAGGCAAACCAGCATCCTTTTCCGAATACAATCACAGGAACTTCAGTGTGCAAAGCATCTACAATCTGACGGATATATTGCAGTGAGAAAGTCTCATAATCCATTGGCGAAAGCAATCCTCCCCAGCTATCAAAAACCTGGATAGCATCGCAACCATGCGCTCTTTTTTCCTTTAGGTAAGCAATAGTGGCATCGGTTATTTTTTGCAAAAGCAAGTGTGCAGCCTCAGGTTGTGAGTAGCAAAATTCCTTGGCTTTATCGAATGTTTTACTTCCCTGACCTTCTACCATGTAGCACAGTATTGTCCAAGGTGAGCCAGCAAAACCAATAAGCGGAACTTTGTTATCTAGGGCATCTTTAGTCATGTCTATAGCCTGATACACATAGCTCAAACGGTCTTTCACATCAATATCGGGAATAGCCTGAACCTGCTCCATCGTGCGGATTGGGTTAGGGATGTAAGGCCCTTTTCCGGGAATCATTTGTACTTCCACCTCTAGTGCCTGGGGGATTACCAAAATATCGCAAAACAATATGGCTGCATCTACCCCTACCTGATGGATGGGCATCACAGTAATTTCTGTGGCCAACTCAGGAGTTTCTACTCTTTCAAAAAAGCTGTACTTAGCTTTTAACTTCATAAAATCTGGCAAATACCTACCCGCCTGACGCATCATCCATACGGGCGGCCTCTCTACTTTTTCGCCCCTTAAGGCCTTAAGAAATAAATCGTTTTTCAATGTTTCTGATTTTACGTTGGCCTGCATAGACCTACGAATTAATAATATTTTCTCGATTGGGTTCCACTGTGGAGGATTGCCTGCTGTAATACTCAATCACCTTATCTACTACAGACTCAATACTTGGTTCATCCGATGGAAATCTTGGGTTAGTACATCTCAGGTGTATAGCTTCTGATGTAGTAGCCCCAATACAAAAGGCTGGCAGTTTATGGTCAATTTTGTTTTTCTTGAAAAAGGAATAAACGGCCGTAGGTGATAAAAAAATAATCCCGTCAAAAGCGGTACCGTCTACCACGTGGTGCGTAAACTCTGTATTGTATACTATTTCCTGATGTACTTCTACACCTTTTGTTCGCAAGTATTCTGGCAAGTCGTCTAATGATTTATCACCACAAAAAAAATCTACTGCCTCCACATCTTTATTCCGAGCAATTATTTGTGCCAAACTAATCGCGTTTCCGGCCTTGGCATCTACTTCTATTCCCAGCTCTTCTAGCAACTGCGTGGCACGAATTCCAACTGTAAAGTTTCTTTTCTTTTTTATTTCAAAAGGTCGGCTCTCCAATAAGTGTATTAGGCTATACACCGAGTTTTTGCTGGTAAATACTCGTGCCTGCGAATCAGGATTATTAATCCGGCTTGCAAAACTTTCGGCTTTGTACTCGTGTGTTACCTCAATATAATCCGCCTGCTCAAGGCTAATACCTGCCAAAAGCAACCGCTTCACCAAATGTGGCTCCAGGCTTCGTGTGCTATACACCAATGGACGTCCTTCAGAATCAGGCATTTTTTATTTTTTGCATTAACTCCCTTCCCCCTTTATTCAAAACCTCTTCGGCAGCCAGCACGCCAAGATTCTTAGATGCTTGCACCGTGGCGCTCTTTTGCACCAGTATTTTTTGACTACCGTCTAAATCAAATATACCTGCCTTTAGAGAAACCTCATCATGATTCAAAACTGCGTGGGCACCAATAGGAGCCGAGCATCCACCCTCTACCATGCGTAGAAAATCACGCTCAATTCCTACCAAAAGTTCCGTTTCTGCATGATTTATATTTCTCAATATTTGTATCAAATCTTTATCTATGCTTCGGCATCCCACAGCTATGGCGCCCTGAGCGGGAGCCGAAATCATCCAATCTAATGCTACATAATGTGCAGGTAGCAAATCAATTCTTTCCAGTCCTGCTTTCGCAAAAATAGCCCCGTTCCAAGGGTTGTCGGCAAGCTTTTGCAATCGTGTTTGCACGTTGCCTCGTAGGCCAATGGTATCATGAGTAGGGTATCGGTTTTTCCATTGGGCCACGCGCCTAATGCTTCCTGTGGCTACCAGTCCCAATTCTTTTTCCAAAAAGGATAAATCACCTTTATGCACCAAAATATCGGTGGCCGAGGCCCTTTCCAAAACGGCAACAATGCACAGCCCTGCCGGTGCTTGTGTAGGGTAATCTTTCATAGAATGTACCGCTATGTCCACTTCTCCATTTAGCAGTGCATCATCTAGCACTTTAGTAAAAATGCCAGTGCCTCCAAACTGATTTAATGGCCTGGACAAATCTCTATCAGCGGGCGATTTTACAGGAACCAATTCAGATTGTAAGCCTTGTTGCAACAGTAGCTCCCTTGCCTTATTGGCTTGCCATAGTGCTAGCTTACTATCTCGGGTTCCTATTTTTATTGGGCTGTTCAATTTGATTTTTGTTACGTTGGTACACCAACAGAATACTATAAGCTATACCTATTTACCCGTTTTCTCCAACTCAAAAATATGGTGAATGGTTCTCAAATCGTTATTGATATCATCACCACTTTTTAACTGACGCGCAAACTCACCAGTAATCCTATTCAAAAGTTGGTCGGCCAAAATATCGGCATGCTCAGCATTCAGTTCCGGGTATTTTTTTAGGAGATTTTGTACCTCTTTGCTTTTCCAGGACTCCATTTTTTTGCGCACGGCTTGTAAGGTAGGTGCCACTCTCCTACTTTCCAGCCACATATAAAAATCATCAATCATTTCATTAATGATTCCTTCAGCTGCTGGTATCTCCTGCCTTCTGCGCTCCTTGCCTTGCTCAGCTTCTGCTGAGAGCAAATCCACATCCAGCACTTCAAAGTTTTTATTTGAGTACAAACTTGCCTCTACATTTCGAGGTACGCTCAAGTCTAATAGCAATCGTGGCTTTTGCGTTTTAAAATGTGTAGTCAATACCGTAGGTTCGTCTGCCCCGGTAGCCACTATTACCACCTCAGCGGCATTTAAGCTCGCCTCCAAATGGCTGTAATCTTTAAACTTTACACCAAATCTTTTGGCGAGGCGCTCGGCCTTTTCGGGGGTCCTATTGATGAGGGTAATATCTTTTAATCCAGTTTGATTTACCAGATTCTCACAGGCTGTTCGGCCTATTTTGCCAGCACCTACCAGCACCACTTTTTGCGATGAATCTCCTGGAAGGTTTTTAAAGTAAGACTTCACTTTTTGTACAGCTACAAAAGCTACAGAAGCACCACCGGCACTTATTTTAGTTTCGGTCTTTACCTTTTTCGAAGCTTGGATAGCACTGTTTACAAGGCGCTCCAAAAAAGGATTGTGAGCATCTTGTTCTTTGGCAAACAAAAAGGATTTTTTTATTTGACCAATTATTTCAAAATCGCCTAATATCTTAGACTCCATACCAGCGCCCACTTTAAAAAGGTGCTCAATGGCATCACGGTTTTGCTTTATATTCTGAAAACGATAAAAAAGTTCGAAATCAGCATTAGCATGTTTGCAAAAAAGGCCAATGATATCTCGCGGGCAATTCCCAAAAGCATAAATCTCTGACCTGTTGCAGGTAGAAACAATCATCATCCCATCTCCACCTAGCTGCTTGTAGTCATACAATAAATGACTGGCCTGGGTTTCATTAAGACTAAATCTTTCCCGCTCTTCCACCCCAGCAGTTCTATGATCAATTCCTACCAGGAAGAAATTAGAAAAATTACTTACTCGAAAATTCTTCATAATCATTATCAGCTTGCGAAAATACCCCTCTTACTGTCATCATTATACCCCAAAGTGAATAATTAATAGCCCGATAAAAAGTTTATTTTTATTTAGATGGATTCTAATTAACGATACCTTACTTTTGCCAGCCGAATGCAAAAATGCTTATAAACAAAGCTATTTAGGCCATTAAAAATAGTGATGCTAAACATGGATTTTCACTTGAAACAAAAGCAGGGCAATGCCAGGGCCGTAGAGGGAGACCTTAAAAATACCCCGATACATGACGGCTTTTTTGTGCTTAAAGCCGATAACTATGGTGATGAGCCTTTGGTACTTACCGGGGACATTGATCAGAGCATCATTCAGTTTTATTTTGCAGTAGAGGGTGGCGCATTGTTTTCTTTTGGTCAAAGCGGGTATCAGTTAGAATTGACTAAAGAAAAGTGCCTGCTTTTTTACAATCCGGTACTGGCCCTCCCGCTCAATGTGGAGATTAAACCTAAATCAAAATTGGTATTCTTATTCATTTCAGTAGAAAACCTGCATCGCTTGTTTTTGGATGGCTCTGATGAGATTGCTTTTCTCAATCAAGAGAATATTGATAGTAAATACTATACCGATAGGGCGGTGCCTCCGGTAATAACTCTTACGCTAAATCAACTTTTTCACCCTCCTGTAAATGGTTCTGCTGTGCAGGTTTTCGAAAAAGCAAAAGCCTACGAAATCCTCGCTCATTTTTTTAATAAAGAAGAAGGTACCGATGCGGAGCAGTGTCCATTTTTGAATGATGAAGAAAATGTAGAGCGCATTAGGTTGGCCAAAAAAATACTGATAGAAAAAATGACCAGCCCACCTACCCTAAAAGAATTGGCGCGTGAAATTGGCCTCAATGAATATCGACTGAAAGAGGGCTTTAAAAATATTTACGGTAAAACGGTTTTTCAATACCTCAACGATTATAGGATGGATACTGCACGCCATCTGCTAGAATCAGGCAACCTAAAGGTGAATGACGCTGCCTATCAAATTGGCTATACCAACCCTAGCCACTTTATAGCTGCTTTTCGCAAAAAGTTTGGTGTTACCCCAAAAAAGTATCTCACTGGAAAAATATCTTAAATAAACAGAAGTCACATTAATTCGTGAAAGCCCTCAAAAACAAACAAGCCCACTTAGCACCCCTTGCTGTATTCCGAATCATCTTTGGGCTGCTTATGTTGTTTGCTACGCTTAGGTTTTGGTCTAAGGGCTGGATTTACGATCTCTATATAGCTCCTGGTTTTCATTTTAAGTACTATGGTTTTGAATGGGTACACGCCCTGCCAGGCAATTGGATGTATGCGGTATTTGCGCTGATGGCAATTTCGGCCATAGGTATTGCCTTGGGCTATTATTACCGTGTTTCGGCAATTTTGTTTTTTCTAAGTTTCACTTACGTGGAATTACTGGATGTAGCCAACTACCTCAACCATTACTACTTTGTAAGCATGGTGGCGCTGCTGCTGATATTCCTTCCTGCCCATCGCCTTAGCTCTTTAGATGTTAAACTAGGAAGGGTTTCCGAAAAAGAAGTTGGTAATCATTGGTTTGTAAATATCATTAGGCTGCAGCTGGCCTTGGTATATTTTTATGCCGGAGTAGCCAAGCTAAATGTAGATTGGCTGCTGCATGCACTCCCTCTAAAAATGTGGCTTCCGGCTCAAGCCCAATTACCCGTTTTTGGATTCTTATTAGATTATGAGTGGGTAGCCTATGCCTTCAGTTGGTTTGGTGCTATTTACGACCTCAGTATTCCTTTTTTCCTTTGGAACAAAAAAACCAGGCCCTTTGCTTTTGTAGCAGTTATTGTTTTCCATATCAGTACATGGGCACTGTTTCCTATCGGGGTTTTTCCTTGGGTAATGATATTCAGCACCATGATTTTCTTTTCAGATAATTTTCATCAGAGAATATTGAAATTCTTAAACCCATTATTTGGAGCCCCTCAACCCACCGAAGGAGGGCTAAAGCAATTGCAACAATCTTCCATAGGTGGCGCAAAGAGGCTCGCCCTTATTTTCTTCATTTCATTCCAAGTCATTTGGCCATGGCGCTATTTGGCCTACCCGGGCAATGTATTTTGGCACGAACAAGGCTATAGGCTGGGTTGGCGCGTAATGCTAATGGAAAAAGCCGGCTATGTAACCTACCATATCACCGACCCTGAAACAGGTCACACTGCTGATGTTTTTCCGGGTGAATACCTAACCGATAACCAAGTAAAACAATTAGCCACTCAGCCCGATTTGATTGTACAATTTGCGCATTTTTTACAAAGTGAGTTTCAAAAACAAGGCGTGCGCGAACCTATTATTACTGCAGAAAGTTATGTAACACTTAATGGTAGTGGAAGCAAACTTTTTATTGACCCCAACACTGACCTTACCAAAGTGAAGGATAGCTATACACCCAAAACATGGATTCTGCCTTATGAGGATTAAAACTCTAATTTGGATATTGCTCCTTCCTGCTTTGGCTTATAGCCAAAATACTTTGGAACTGACTATACTGGATGAAGACAACTTGCCCCTTCCATTGGCCCAAGTCCATATCAAGGAATTAAAAAAAGGTGTTTTGTCTAACCTCAAGGGGGAAGCCAAAATGGTGGATATCCCCAGCGGCAAGCATGTAATATCTGTTTCGTATGTGGTCTATACCAGCATCGATACCTTACTTGCTTTTAACGGGAATACCTTGAAGTTTACAGTAGGCATGCAAGTGTCAAGCACCGCACTCGGACCCATTGATATTATTGACTCGCGCCAGGAAGGCCTGGTATACGATCGCCTAAAAAGTATAGACGGAGTAGCCATATATGCCGCTAAAAAAAATGAGGTGATTGATATGAACCGGATTTCGGCTAATACCAGCGGAAATAACGCCCGCCAAATATTTGCCAGAGTGCCCGGAATAAATGTGTGGGAAAGTGACTGTGCCGGTTTGCAGCTAGGTGTGGGCGCACGAGGCTTGAGCCCTGACAGAACCGCCAACTTTAACACACGCCAAAATGGCTACGATATGGCAGCTGATGCTTTGGGTTATCCCGAAAGCTACTATGCCCCCCCTATGCAGGCCGTAGAGCGGATAGAAATTGTACGTGGTGCGGCTTCCCTCCAGTATGGCACTCAGTTTGGCGGAATGATCAATTTGAAATTGCGAAAAGGTAATCCTGAGAAAAAGCTGAGTGGCAAAACCATGAACACCTACAATTCTGTAGGATACTTTAATACGTACAATGAACTTGGCGGGCAAAGTGGTAAACTGAATTACTACAGTTTTGTGAATTACCGCACAGGAAGTGGAGCAAGACCCAATACCGACTTTGATGCCAATACCAACTACATTCGGTTGGGTTATGATTTTACCAAAAAACTTAGCCTAAGTGCTGAGTATACTTATATGAACTACGATGCTCAGCAAGCCGGTGGTTTGACGGATGTACAGTTTGAGCAAGACCCTTATCAATCCCTTCGAGAGCGCAATTGGTTTAAAGTAAGATGGAATCTGATGGCGGTAAATCTGGATTATCGCTTTTCAGAAAAAACCGTTTTAAACTCCCGCACCTTTGCCTTGGTAAGCACCAGGCAGGCTCTGGGAAATCAGGCCCCTCCTACCCGCGTAGATGCCGAGCCATATTCTGCCCGCGATCTTA
>JAUICR010000259.1 GCA_030427785.1 Bacteroidia bacterium
ATTAAATGGGCTACAGAAGTTACCTCCTACATCCAAATGCTGACACTCGGGCACCCAAAAGAACTCCTGGTTATTACTCAACTGATTGCTATAGCCTGTTTGTGGAAACACAGGATTAAACGAAGCACAAGGTGCTGGCCCATCACATCCTGTAGAGCCTCCCAGTGGGTTGGCCATTTGTAAACCTTCTGACTTAAACTTAATTACCTGAAACTGATTAGCACCTGTATTAAAATCATAATCACTCGCTAATAGCTGAAAGTTAATTGTATCTCCAGGGAATACCGTGGTTGAATAGTTTTTAGGACCATTCTGCTGAATACGAGGGTACACAGCCGTGTCAATATATACTACAGGCTCAGAGTTTACAGCACAACCGGTTTTTACAACAATTGCCACATCTCTAAACACCTCGGCTATAAGTTGTGGCTCTGGGCCATTAGGACCTTGTCCACACTTCCAGGCTTCAATTACATAACAACTGGCATAACTACCTGCAGTGGCTGTTTGAATGTTCATGGAAACCTCACCTGTAATACCATTTACCGTTACTGGGCCATTTCCCGCATTACTCAAATTACTAGGATATGGAGATACACTTGAGTATCCTGTATTCCACACCACTGGGCTATTAGCATTTTGTAGTGGATCTGCAAAACGAACGAATAATGAATCTAAGTCTCTATCAGCAGCTAGGTGATTGTATACAAAAGATGAACCTGAGCAAATTGTTAAAGACCCCGTTTCTTTAAATGTAGGGCTACTGTCATAGCATGGGTTTGCATTTTTTGGAGTAGTGGCTCCTACAGGTGTATAAGGGTACATTTTTGCACGTAGATAATAACCACCCGTAAAGGTATTTACTACACCACCCGGACGACAACAAGAAGACCATGAAAATGTCCATCCTGTGGGTGGAGGAGTACCGGTAAGAACGGTAGGAGCAGATACAAAGGCATATCTTTCAACGGCTCCGTTACCTGACCCCGTCATACCACAGTATACACCACTACCACCTAGGCATGAAGGTGAAATATCCGTAGCGCTTTGAAGCGAACAAGAAATGTTACCGTTCGGACCAGAAATACTTTGAGAAGTACCCAGACCCGCAGTACCCGAAGCACACTCCTTATAAAGTACTAGAGTAAATATATATTTACCTGTATTAGGGCCAGATTTCAAACATTGCCAAGAAATTTCTCCTCCAAGCAAGTGAGAGGCTTCTGCTGTTTTTACAGTGAACGCTAACACGGTTACTAATAAAATCCTATATATTAATTTCATAATACGAGTGGTTTAATTTTCTATAAAACTAGATGCACTTTTCAAATCTCACAACAGCCAATAAGCAAATGACCCTTTTGGTGAGTCAAACGCGACTTTGAAACGTGAAACGGAAATCCAATTTTCAATTTTTTACGATTATCTATACTTACAAGTGGTTAATCAGGTACACAATTAGCGTCCTTGCTGCTCTTTTAAAGTGTCGCTAATTTAGTTTTATCTCTGATAAATTCCTCCCAAATTTCTTTCACAATTTCTTTGGCTGGCATTATTTGATCAATCATCCCGCTTACTTGCCCTATTTCTAACTCACCTTCATGTAAATCTCCTTCGTACATACCACGCTTGGCTCTAGCCCTACCTAGCAACTCTTTCAGTTCATCTACAGTAGCACACTTTGCATAAGCTTCTTGTATATCATTAAAGAATTTATTGCGAATCAAACGCACAGGAGCCAATTCCTTTAAGGTAAGCCGGGTAGCACCTTCTTGAGCTAATACCACTTCATTCTTAAAATTAGCATGTGCACTGCTTTCCTGGCTAGTCACAAATCGTGAGCCTATCTGTACAGCATCAGCGCCTAGTACCATAGCAGCCAACATTTGTTTACCAGTAGCTATACCTCCAGCAGCTATCAACGGAATACTCAACTTTTCTTTTACCATAGGAATAAGGCAAAAAGTGGTGGTTTCATCTCGCCCGTTATGACCACCTGCTTCAAAACCTTCGGCAACTACCGCATCTACTCCAGCTTCTTGAGCTTTAAGTGCAAACTTTACACTACTTACTACATGCACTACGGTAATACCATGATCCTTTAAATGACCTGTCCAAGTTTTAGGATTACCCGCTGACATGAAAACGATTTTCACCCCCTCTTCAATAATAATCTGAATGTGATCTTCTATTTGAGGATAAAGCATCGGTACGTTTACGGCAAATGGCTTATTGGTAGCTGCTTTACACTTTTGGATATGCTCACGCAAAATTTCCGGGTACATACTACCTGAGCCAATGATACCAAGGCCGCCAGCATTGCTCACTGCCGATGCCAGCTCCCAGCCACTGCACCAAATCATACCCGCCTGAATTATTGGGTATTCAATACCAAATAATTCACAGATTCGGTTTTTCATATTTATTTAACGATTTTTTGAAGGTGTATTTTATCGCCTATCCTTATACTTAATATATAAGTCCCGGCTTCCTCAGGAGCTATAATGTGAATATTACTACCCCCATTAAGCTCTACCTTCTGTTGTAATATTTTCTTTCCGCTAATATCAAAAATGGCGAGTTCCACCTCTCCATTAATTTCATTTGAATCAAATTGAACAGAAAATTCATCTTGAATTGGGTTTGGAAAAACCTTGAAAGGTCTTGGATTTACCGAAAATTCATTTTGCGAAAGCGACCAAGAGGCCATTTCGAAATTGGGAATACCAAATCCGATTTCATTATTCGGACTATAATATTGACTAGCAGACATTCGTATAGCCTCAAAAATCTCCATATTGGTTTTACTGGGATATTGCTGCCAAAGGCAAGCCGCCATTCCCGAAATAATAGGACAGGAAAAGCTTGTGCCATTTCCACGCTTTACTTCTGTACCCACATAAGCGGTACCTTGGGCACGTGCCGAAACATCTGGTTTTATTCTATTATCGGCCGTAGGGCCTTGGCTGGCAAAAGTTGCATAGCCTTCCCATTCATTTACACCGCCCACAGCCAATACGCTATCGCCATCGGCTGGTGCCAAAAGGTATTTCCAATTGGAATTTCCCTCATTTCCATTACTATTTACTACAAGTAATCCTTTCTGAGCAGCCTTATCAGCAGCATTGGTTATTAAAGTGGTATTACCATCTAGTTCACTATATGCTATATCTCCTATTCCATCTACAAACTCATTGTAACCTAAAGAGGAGGTAATAATATCAGCGCCAACACTATCAGCAAATTCGGCTGCTAGTAGCCAATTGTCCATTTCATAGGCTTTTTCGGTAGACTGGTCTTCTGATTTTAACAACCAATAGTTTGCTCTGATGGCAGTTCCCAGAAACATGGAATCTACCTGTGCGCCCATAATACTTAATACATGTGCGCCATGGGTTCCATCTACATATACATTAGCATCATTGGTAATAAAGTTGTGTGTCCCCAAAATTCTATTGTTCATCCAAAGACTATCAAAACCAGGCAAAACATCCGCTCCTTGAAACCCTCCATCTATTACCGCAATGGTCATTCCTTGTCCCAAATTGTTCAAGTTATGTAAGTAATCTCCCTTCACCATTTCAATTTGGTTAGCAGATTCACCATACATCAATTGGGTGGTGGCGGTGCCCGTTATACTTTCGGCTGGATAGGATTCCACTTGTTTTACTTTTTCTACTCTTTTTACAAAAGGAAGACCTGTAACCTTCAGTTCCACATCTTCTCCCTCTACCAAAGCATAATTAAACCAGCGGCTGTATAATTTTACCTCAAGATCTAATCCTTCTAATTGCTTTACGTAATCTTTAGAAACCGGAAGATCGCTGGCATCAATAGTGGTGTTTCGTCTGGCCTTATGCTCTATAGCTTTGGCCGACAAAAATGAATAGGGATTAGCTAGCATCGAGGCATTCTCTCCCTTATCCGAAAAATACACTCGGTACGATTGCGCATTTAGCGCCATGCCTGACGTCAGGCAGGAAAGCGAAAAAAATAAGACTCCTATTATATAAGGTAACTTCATCATCAATAATTAATAACTCCAGAGCCCACTAATTCATCCTCTTGGTACCA
>JAUICR010000260.1 GCA_030427785.1 Bacteroidia bacterium
AGTCTCTCATATAGGAACGCAGGTATTCTCTAAAATATGGAGCTAAACCATCGTTATGACCTTCTCTATTAAAATCTATTACTAGAGGTCTGTTTCGCAATGAGTCTCTTTCTTCTTCGGTAATAAGCTTATTGCGAAGCATTTGCTTGTACACCACGTTTCTGCGGTTTTTCATCCGTGTAGTATCTCTTCGTGGGTTGTAGTACGAAGGGTTTTTTGCCATGCCTACCAATATGGCCGACTGTTCAATACTCAGACTATCGGGGGTAGTATTGAAGTAAATGCGCGCGGCAGAATTGATTCCAACCGCCTGGTACAAAAAGTCAAACTGATTGAAATACATGGCAATGATTTCTTCCTTGGTATATTGTCTTTCAAGGCGTGCTGCTATTACCCATTCTTTGAGTTTCTGTTTTAAGCGCTCGAGAGTGGTATTGGGGGTTTCGTGGAATAACTGCTTGGCCAGCTGCTGGGTGATGGTACTGCCACCACCATCTCTTCCTAGTTTAGTAAAAGCTCTGGCTAAGGCTTCAAAATCAATTCCACTGTGGTCGTAGTAGCGCTCATCTTCGGTGGCTACAAGGGCATTTACCAGATTTGGCGATAGTTCGTCATAGTCAGAGTGCGTTCTATTTTGTAAATAAAATTTACCCAGAAGCTTATTATCACTTGTAATGATTTGGCTGGCTAAATTGCTTTTAGGGTTTTCGATATCTTCAAAGCCAGGAAGTTTTCCGAAAGCACCCATAGCAGTAAGACTCATAAGGACAACAAGGCTCAGCAATCCCAATCCTATCAGGATCCAGAACCATTTTACGTAAGTACGGAAGTCGTTATTAGCAACCTTTTTTGCCATATTATTCAGGGTCTATTTTGTAAATTCCTAAGCCAACATCTTCCACACCGGTCAAAGTGCTTGTTCGCATTGCCTGTTGTAAATTAAACACATAAGTTCCACTATGCTTAAACTTTAAGTAACCATTTTTGAACGGCCAGGTGTTTGTTTTTAATTCGCCCACACCTTTTCCCAACCATTTGCCATAAGGGTCGGCTAGCATAAAGTTGGCCGTATCGGCAAATTCAGGCCCTTTTTCAGAAAAGACATTTCTAAACAGGTAAATGTTGCTATACTCGTAGTCATCGTTATTTCTTAGGTACCATACAATTTGATATACAGCATTGGTGTCTTCAATGTCTACCTTAAAAGAAACAACACTGTCCGCGTCCCAAGAGTTTTTCGAAACACTTACATACTCCTCATAAATAGGGCTAGGGCCACAGGCCCATACTACACTCATAAGTGCAATAAGCTTCAAACTATTTTTTAGGCTTTCCATTATTCGAATTCGGCTTTCGTGGCCCTCGTTTATTCTGTTTGGGTCTTCGTTTTTTATTTCTTGAGGGACCTTTAGAATCAAATCTAGTGATACTACCTTGTTCTATTACACTTTCAAAACTAGGTTGTTTTTCTACTACCGTTACAAAGTCTTCCAGCGCCTGAGGCTTTTGTCCCTTTTTATTTTCGGCAATAATTTTATTCACTTTGTCCACTTCCAGTACTACCCACTCACTGCCACCTTCGCGGTACGAGTACCACAGGAGCCCCTTGAAAATATCCATCTTTTGAAAGTTGGCTTCTCCTTTATGAGTGTGTAATGGAATAGATGTGTTTGGAAATTCTTTTAAGGCCTCCAGGTACGAATCTAGCTCATAATTTAAGCAGCACTTAAGTTTACCACATTGGCCGGCAAGCTTTTGTGGATTAAGGGCTAACTGCTGATAGCGAGCCGCTGCAGTATTTACCGATCTAAAATCTGTAAGCCAGGTAGAACAGCAAAGCTCACGTCCGCAGGAGCCAATACCACCTAGGCGTCCGGCTTCTTGCCTTGCCCCAATTTGGCGCATTTCAATTCGCACTTTGAACTCTGAAGCCAATACCCGTATTAGCTCTCTAAAGTCCACCCGATCGTCTGCCGTGTAGAAAAATGAAGCTTTGTTACCATCGCCTTGGTATTCCACATCACTTATCTTCATATTCAGTTTGAGGTCAGAAGCTAATATTCGGCTTCTATACATCGTTTCTTCTTCTCGCTCCTGTGCTTTCCTCCAGATGTCAATATCACGCTGATTAGCTTTGCGGTAAAGCTTTTTGAAAGTACCGCCCTTAGGGTCAATTTCTTTCTGCTTTAACTGCAAACGAACAAGTTCACCCGTAAGAGAAACGATGCCAATATCATGGCCCGGTGAACCTTCTACCGCTACTACATCTCCCATTTGTAGTGGTAGCTGATCGCTGTTTTTATAATATTCCTTACGCCCGTTTTTAAAGCGTACTTCTATAAAATCAAACTTTTCGGCACTTGGCTGCTCCATATTGGCCAGCCAATCGAACACGGATAATTTTTCGCAGCCACTAGTGCCACACGCTCCGTTGTTCTTACATCCTTTGGGAAGCCCATTGCTGCTACAATTAGTGCAACCCATTTATTATATGTTCATTAAAATTACTTGAATCTCTGTATTCAGGTTTTCAAGGTGCACAAAGATATTAATATCCAAGAACGAAGATTATCCCTGTTTCATATCATTTTTAAATAGCTTTAGCGTTTCTTTTGCCAATGCAAGATTAAATCATGAGAAAATTCTCCATACCTGTTTTTATTTTAATGTTTTTCCATAGTGCCTTATGGGCGCAATCTACTACTGATATTGGCGTGTGGCTCGATCATCTTACCTATAGCAATGTGGTAGATGTGCATGCGGTAGGCGATCAAATATTTGTTGCAACTGAGCAAGGACTGTTTATTTATGATCAGGATGAAGGTAGTATTGATCGATTATCCAAAGCCAATGGACTGAGTGATGTTTCGCTAACCACCCTAGGTTGGTCAGATGAGTACAAAACCTTGCTGGTGGGTTTTGAAAATGGAAATGTTGATTTGGTAGTAGGCTCAGAGGTTATAAATGTATCAGACATCCGTCAATCAGGAAATCATGTAGGGCTCAAGAATATAAACCACTTTGAAGTAAATGGCAATTTAGCCTACATCTGCACCGACTTTGGAATGGTGAGTTACAACCTTGAAAGAAATGTGTTTGCTGATAATTTTATTATCGGCCCCAATGGCTCTGTGCTGGGGATAAAGGATTTGAGTATTACTCCTGATAGTATGTACGCTGCTACTACTGATGGGCTGTATGTGGCCAGTCTTAATGACCCGCTTATTTTTTTTAAAAGTTGGCATAAAGATCATCGTATAAAAGCACCCATAGGGCAAGTAGAAAATTTTAATGGAAGAATTATGGTGACGCGCCAATCAGCTGCGCCTGTTAACGACTCTATTTTTATAAAAGAACCCAATGGGTGGCGCTATGTTACAGAACTGCCTGATTCCTCAAAGGTTTTTGATATTAGTGCCAAAGGCAATAGAGTAGCCATTTGCAATGGTTCAAGTGCTCAGACCTATGATGAGCAGTTTAAAATAATCATCAATGTGCAGACAGGTGTATTAGTAAATGAAGGAATCTCTACCATAGATGCTTCATTGTTATCTCTAAAATCTGCAAGTATTGGTGAGTCTGATGATTTTTTGTGGATTGGTAGTAACGATGGTATGTTCGCTAATATTCGCTACGATGGCGCTAATTCGTATCAGCAGAATATTTGGCCCAATAGCCCTGCAGCTAAAAGTGTGTATAAATTGCATCACGATGGAAATAGACTTTTTGTAGGCCCTGGTGGAATTTCGGATGTGTACGCACCAGTTTTTAATAACGATGGCTATTATCAGCTAGAAGATTATTTCTGGACAAATTACCCTAATTCGGAGTTCAATTCATTTCAAGATATTGTGGCCTTTGCGGTAGACCCTGAAGACCCAAAACATTTTTACGCATCTTCTTACGGTAATGGCATCGTGGAGTTTCAGGATAATTCCTTTAAGCAATTAATAAGTTCTCTATCGTTTCCAGCAAAATTTCCGGGGATAGATGGAGGTAACGAACACCGCGTGGGAGGTTTTAGTACTGATGAAGAAAACAACATTTGGTTTACCAACAGTAGAACAGA
>JAUICR010000261.1 GCA_030427785.1 Bacteroidia bacterium
AATAGGATCATAGCGCTTTTTCTTCCAGCCGCTTACCAAGTCGTAGCCCTCTACCATTATCATGTTATAGAGCTCAGGAATTTCATCAGGGCTGTCTTGCAGGTCGGCATCCATAGTAATTACTACGTCACCCTGGGCGGCAGCAAATCCCACATTGAGACCTGCAGATTTTCCATGATTTCTACGAAAACGTATCCCTTTTACTTCTGGATGTTTGGATGCTAATTTTTCAATAACTTTCCAGCTATCATCTGTTGAACCATCATCTACAAATAGTACCTCGTAGGTATATTGATTGGCTGCCATTACTTTGGCAATCCACTCATAAAGTTCACCTAAGGATTCATCCTCGTTATACAAGGGTATTACTACCGATATATCCATTTAGTCTTCCTGTTGTTCGTACACAATTGGTGGGTCTTTTTTCATAACGGCTGCTGTAATCAAACCTAGTACAGCGTAAAGTACCATTCCGGTGAAAAACCCTTGAACTTGGCTGGCTAGTGAAAACTGATTGCTTTCTTTCAGCTTTTCCAAAGTCTCATCTATAGTAGCTTCAGGAGCATCAAAGTTTTCCATCATACTAATGGTCTTGTCTATTACCAGTTCTTGTATACTGGCAGCAGCTTCTGGATCGATAATGGTAAATAACAGGATAGAAAACACAGCCGATAAAAGTGCAGATATTCCGTAGGATAGTATAAAGGTGCTAAAAGCATCCTTGAAAGAAATAAAACCTCCCATTGATTTTTTAACTACAGTAATGGCCACAATTAGCAATACCATATTGATAAGCCACAACCCGAATCCGGTAAATGGATTTACAAAAAGTTCTAGACTGAAAATATATGCAACAAGCACATAGCCAATACCTATACCAGCCAGTATAAGACCAAACTTTGAGGCCGTTGATTTTATCATTGAATCCATGCTGAGAAATCGATTTTTAGATGGGCGACAAATATAGCCAAAATGGTATGTGAGAAAAGTGTAAAAAATTTTATTGTTCTAGTGTATTGTTCTACTTTTGCCCACTAAGGCAAGTCCCATACAACCAGCTCCTGGTGAACTCCCCCAGGGCGGGAACGCAGCAAGGGTATCTGGTCGAGCGGTGTGATATGGATCGCTTGCCTTTCTTTTTTCTTTTCGACATTATTTCCTTACATACTTCCGGTGGTTTTCTTGTAGATTTGGTTAAATTCGCAACGACCATTAACAACTCTAAATTCCTGTACACTTTGATTAAGCTGACTTTCAGCCATATCATATTACTGTTGGCATGTATGATGTCATTTTCTTCCTTTGCCACGAGGGATTCTACACCATTACCATCATCCAAAAATGATAAACCCGTCCAAAAAGACGATCCCCTACTCAGCTTAGGAAATCATTTTTTGGATTTAACTGAGAACTACAAAAACACTGATTTAGCCAAGGCCATTTTGTATTGTGATAGTGCTGAGCAAACCATAAACAAAAACACGTCTGCAAAATTTTTGGCAAGGCTATATACCACACGTGGTAATCTTTATACTAAGTCAGGCAATTTGCTTTTAGCTCTCTTGGATTATCAGCGAGGAATTGAAAGTCAGAATTTGTACAGTTCGGATAGTCTAAAGAATGGCTACTTGCAACTCTCTATCGGAAACCTTTTTTATAAACTCCATCAATTCGCAGATGCCAAGGCCTACTTTGAAGAGGCTATTCAATTATTTTCAGGATCAAAGAATAATGAGAAAGGTGAGGGATTATCCATAGCATTAAACAATAAGGGGCTGGCCGAAATGAAATTAGGTGACTCTAAAGCTGCGCTCCAATCCTTTGAAGAGTCATTAAAAGGCCGAATAGATCGGGGTTACACAGATCGAGTAAATCACTCATTAACACACTTGATGGAAGTGTACATAGCCAATAGTAACATCAGAGCTGGAGATTCACTTTATCATTATGCTTTTGCCAATAGCATGATAGACAGCAGTAGCATGTGGTATCCTCACTTTGAGTTACAGTATGGTCAAATCTTGATTATGGATGGCAACACATCCAAAGCCTACCAACAACTTCAAAAAATAAACGAGGCAACTGAACATGCTAATCAATTTGATTTACAAACGCTTGTATCACAGGTACAAATTGAGTATTACGACCTGATAGGTGATTATCAAGCAGCCGAAATTATTTGCAAAGATGCGTGCAAAGCTGCCATGGAGAACAGGCGGTTTAGTCGTGCAGCTTTCTTCTGTTCATGGGGTATAGAAATTAGTCAAAAACAAAACAACCTAGCAGCTGCCCTTGATTTTAGTAAATCGCTTTTGGTTGCAAACGATTCTATAGACAATATTGTAAACAGCGTTATTTCTCATCTATTTGAATACAATCAAATAGTTTCTAAAACGCATTTACAAAACAAAGAGTTAAAAACCGATTCGGAAAATTACCAAGCCACAGTAAAGGGACAACGATGGATGCTTTTCATTTCTATCGGCATTATTGTTCTGCTTAGCCTGTTAATATGGTATGTATATTACTTAAGCAAAAAGTACAGGCAAAACCAGCACAATCAGCGCGAGCTTAATCAGCGCATACTTGCGGTAGTAAACAATACAGAGAGCCACATCGTATCCTTGGACAGTGAAGGGATGATTCGCCTGATTAATCAATCAGCAATAGATTTTTTCAAATCATGGCTTAAGTGTGATATAAAAGCTGGTGATTTTTTAATCGAAAACATTCAGAATGATGAAGCTAAAAACATTTGGCTGAATTGGTTTGAGAAATCAAAAGAATCGCAAGGCTGGCGCGAAGTTTCTAAAATCAATGTAGAGAATAATACGTATTTCTTTTTAGAAAACTTTTCTGCAATAACCCGCGAAAACGGAAAATTTGCGGGCCTTGTAATGGTGGGAAATGATGTAACTAAAGAACATGAATTTGCAATAAGGCAAGCAGAGCAAAAGGCTACCCTCGAAAAGAGCATTAAAACCAAAGAGAAGATGCTCTCCATTTTGGCACACGACCTTAAAGACGCCATTTACTCTGCCCACACCCTTTCAGGTATGGTTGTAGAAACACCTGAACAATTTCCGCAATCAGAACTGGTACACCTATTTGGTTTATTACACACCAACTTTGAACGTACCAAAAATCTCCTTCACGGACTATTAGACTGGATGAAAACCCAGACTGGTGCTCTGAAAGCCAAGCCTCGAGATTTTAATTTAGGCGCCTTATTTAGCGACCTGATAACTGAATGTGAAGCGAGAGCAAGTGGAAAAGGAATTGCGCTTATCAGCGAACTGGATAATGAAATAGAAGTACATGCGGATAGGGAAATGATAAAAACTGTGTTGCGAAACCTTGTAAACAACGCCATTAAGTTTACCGAAATGGATAAAGGTAGAATAGTGATGCAAGCTTTTGTGATAAATGAAAAAGTGGAAATACATGTAAAGGACAACGGGAATGGTATAAATCCTAAAGACCAGCATAGACTTTTCCAATTTGGTGGAGGCTACTCTACCCTGGGTACCAATAAAGAAGAAGGAACTGGGTTTGGATTAACACTATGCAAAGAGCTGCTTGGGTTAAACGATTCCTGCCTTCAGTTGGATTCAGACATTGGCAAGGGCGCAGACTTCTACTTTTCATTGACACTTGTTGATAAAAAGAAAAGTGTACTAAAACATAGCAACTAAGATTCTACCGTTAGTCCCTAATTTTGCCATTCATCCATTATTATTATTTCCATGAAATTTTTTATTGACACAGCCAATTTAGATCAGATAAAAGAAGCCCAAGACTTAGGCGTGCTAGATGGTGTAACTACCAACCCATCGCTTATGGCCAAAGAGGGAATCACTGGTCAAGACAATATTATCAAACATTACCTTAAGATATGCGACATTGTAGATGGTGATGTAAGTGCCGAGGTAATTTCTACCGATTATGAAGGCATGATAAAAGAAGGCGAAGCTTTAGCTAATCTTCACCCGCAGATTATTGTGAAGATTCCTATGATAAAAGATGGTGTAAAAGCTTTAAAATACTTTAGCGATAATGGCA
>JAUICR010000262.1 GCA_030427785.1 Bacteroidia bacterium
GAACCACGGTACCTGGTTATGTATCTAGTCCCTACGTTATTACCGGTTTAATGCCTGGTACTACCTATGATGTTTATGTAGCAGATACTTGTGGAGGGGGAGATACTAGTACGGCTGTAGGACCTATTGTATTTAGTACCGATGCAGCTAAGCAGACGCATGCTTCCTTTACACATAGATCCACATTTGCGGGTAATACTCAGAATATCACCTTTGATGCTAGTGGAAGCTCTAATGCAGACACTTATACCTGGGATTTTGGAAATGGTAATAGCGGGTCAGGTATGCTTCCTCCCATAGAGGTGTATAACTTACCTAATGCAGCTGTAAGTGTAAAACTTACGGTGACAAATGCCTGTGGAAGTACAGATGATACTACAATAGTGATTCAAACCACCATAGGACTAGATGAACCAGATTTTGCCCACAGTTTGTCCTTGTTCCCTAATCCAACTAATGGCGATGTAAACATTAGTTTTAATAAGCCAAGTGGGGGTGAGCTTTCCTTTGAGATAATAAATGCCAACGGTCAAAAAGTGTACTTTGAAGACCTGGGCTCGCTAGGAGGGCAATACGATGGAGCAATAGACTTGAGCGAATTCGCCCCAGGGGTTTATATCCTGCGGATTGATTCAGATCTAGGAGTTGTAAATCGCAGATTGACAAAGTTGTAGATTTTTGAAATAGCAGAAGCTTAAGCCCCCTCGACTAGCCCGAGGGGGCTTTTTAGTTTTACATTATGTTACGTTATTTCTGTGCCCTGTACAATGGCGTAACATTTCGTGCTTATTACGGTTTTGAGGTTTCGATGAAATGCGTTGAAAGACTTTTAAAATTTAAGTTCTCTGATGTTGTTGTAAGTAGCTATCTAACAAAATAATTATCAAGGTTTTAAGGTTGTCTTTTTTAGCCTTTAAATATGTGTAACTCTCCATCTTTCCTACAATTTATAATCATTGTATAATGAGAACAAAAAAATGATAGGTTAAAATGATTAGATTTTTCGACAAGAGGTATTTAGGGCTTAGTTCATTGAAAAACAGGAGTAAACAAATTTTATTCAACTAGGGATTTCTTACAAAAAATAGTTATAGGACGGGGGTCTCTCTTTTTGTTAGAATAATGTTTTTTATGGGGTAGCTGTAGGCGGTAGAAAAAATTAATTTTAGCGCCCGATTTCCCTATTTATTAATAAATTAAAATTAAGTATGAAAAAACTTTTATTCCTGTTCAGTCTGATTCTTAGCTGGACAGTAAATGGACAGTATTGTGTAACAGGTCTTTATGGTTCCAATGGTTGTTCCTTTGGGGATGATTTAGATGGGATTACCTTAGGCACCTATTCCCAAACGGGTACTGGATGTACAGCAGGTGGCTATGCTGATTATACATCTACACCTATTGTTATTACACAATCAAACGTAGCAGTGCCTTTCACCGCCTCTACTAACTATTCTGGTAGTGAATACGTAGCTGTTTGGATTGATTGGAATAACGATTTAGATTTTGATGATGTTGGTGAGCACATTTTATCTTCAGCTACAAGTTTTGGTAGTGCTACACCTTATTCAAGTACAATTCTCTTTGATGCCAGTCGTCCAATAGGACTACACCGCATGAGGGTAAGAATAGCATTTGCCAATGCAATGGCAGCTGGAAATTCGTGTACTAGTTATAGCTATGGTGAAACCCATGATTATGCTATCCAATTAAATGCCGCTGGTCCTTGTACTTCACCTCCTTTGGCAGGAAACGCTGCAGTGAGCGATTCATCAATCTGTTTAGGCGAAACTGTGAATGCATTCCCTTCTGGAACATTTACTTCTGGTTCGGGTCAAACGTATCAATGGCAGTCATCTTTGGATGGTGTTACCTACACCAACTTGGTAAATGATACCAACTTTACACTTAGCCATGTACCTACCGATACTACTTGGTACCGTGTGCAGTTTACCTGTGGAGCTTCTACTACTACTTCTGGTGCTGTAAAAGTGGATGTAAAGGGAACGCCACTTTCAGGAACCTATACTATAAACCAAACTTTGCCAACAGCTGGTACTAACTTTAATTCTTTTTATGACTTTACAGATGCTGTAGTATGTGGAGGAATTAGTGGTCCGGTAACTATTAATGTTGCCCCAGGTTCTGGCCCTTATAATGAGCAAGTGAAAATTCCTGTAATTTCAGGTTCTTCGGCTTCTCAGTTTGTTACCATCAATGGTAATGGAAACACAGTACAGGATACAGGCCTTGGTGGTTCTGACTATGCCATTGTATTATTAGATGGAACTGATTACCTGGTAATCGATTCTCTTAATATTATGGGTACTAAAACTACCAACCAATTTGGTTTACAGTTTATAAATGAAGCAAATCACAACACTATACGTAACTGTATGATTGAGGTGAATGGAAACGTAACTACTTCTACTGTTAACCCTGTTGTATTTAGTGCGAGTACTACTTCTGTATTTAATTATGGAAATAATGGTAACCACAACTTATTAGAAAATAACGAGCTAGTAGGAGGTTATTATGGTATCCGTCACAATGGTGGTAGTACATCTGCTCCTACCGTAGGAAACCAGTTTGTGGGCAATACGGTAAGAGATTTTTATTACTATGGTATTTACAACTACTATCAGGATAGTGTGATTGTAGATAACAACGATATTAATAGAGCTAGCAGATCTAGCGTTGGTTGGGGTTATGGAGTATATAATTATTACGTTACTAAAAAATCGGAAGTAACTAATAACTGGATCCATGATTTCTTTGCTCAGGCTACGGGTAGTACTAATGGATTTTACGGTGTGTATGTGTCAGGATCTGATGCTGCAGTTGGCGAAGAGTGTATCGTGGCCAACAACCTTATTACCAAAAATGACAATGGTGGATCATACTATGGTTTAAATAACGCAGGCAGTGACAACTGGCTGATTTACCATAACACTATTGATCAAAACTCTCCAGGTATTTCAGGTACTGGTGTGTCAAGAGCACTTTACCAAGGATTTGGAACTGTATCGGGTGTAGAATACAAGAACAATATTGTAAATCTAAATAGAGGAACAAGCGGTTTGAACTTTGTGGTATACTCAGATGTAAGTACAGGTGTAGTATTTGATTATAACGCCTATAACATGCCAAATGCAGGTACAGGTACCAATCACTACGGATATGTAGGAGGTAACCACACTACGTTTGCAGCATGGCAAGCAGCCAACTCTATGGCTTACGATCAGAATAGTGCCTCAGGCGATCCATTCTTTGTAGATCCTTCTATGAATGATTACACACCACGTGCAGCTTATTTCAACAATATTGGAGCTAACTTGAATTCTGTAGTACCTATGGATTATAGTGGAGCTACTCGTTCTTCTACTCCTGACCCAGGTATTTTAGAGTTTACTCCTCCTCCAGGACCAGATATGGCAATTACCAATATCTACTCTGGCGGTGCTAGTTGTGGTACCTCTACAGATATTATTGTAGAAGTATTGAATCAAGGTTCTGACAGCGCTACTAGCTTTACAGTAAATTATACTGTAAATGGTGTAGCTCAAACCCCGATTGCAATGAGCGGATTATTCCAAACTGGAGTTTACGATTCTATAAGTATTACAGGTATTGGAATTTCTGGAGCTCCTACATCAGTAGTAGTTACCTTGAGCAATGTAGGCCCAGGTATCGACACAGACCCTGCCAACGATGTAGATTCTATCAGCCTAAGAACAGGTTTGAGTGGTACTTATACGGTAGATATTACCGCACCAGCTACGGCTACCAACTATCTTAATTTCACCTCACTTGTAGCTGATCTTAATCAGTTTGGGGTATGTGGGCCGGTAGTAGTAAATGCACCAGCAGCAGTATCTCCTTATTATGGTCAGTTAAGCTTTGGCGAAATTACCGGAGCATCCTCTACCAATACGATTACTATTAATGGTAATGGAAACACGATAGATTACTTATCTACAAGTTCTTCAAGCAAAGCTACCATCGAACTTAATGGTACTGATTGGTTGACACTTGATAGCTTAAATGTA
>JAUICR010000263.1 GCA_030427785.1 Bacteroidia bacterium
GTCTCTCCCGGATAAGAAATATGAACATGTTTTTTAGAATGGGTAAAGGTACTTTTTGAACATCTCCTAGGTTTTTTGAGAATACCTAACGTAAAAAGCAGAAAATTTAAAAACTGGCGTTAGATTCTTTAATAAATAGCGATTTCAAAGCGATCACTTTATGCGGATTTTTATCGCTAGGCATTGGTAAATGAGATAGTAATGGTTTCGGGTTTTTAAAAAGTTTTTGCATTCACGACCATACGGAAAAAAAATGGGGGCATTTCCCTGGTTCTGGATGCCAAAATTTTGATCTATAAGTTGCTTAAATGATTAAAATTGAGAATAAAATGAAAAACCTACTTTGCCTGTCTGTCTTGTTTACTATGCTATCATGCGGTGAATCGCAAAATACTCAGAACTCATCCCTTAGGAGTCTAAGAGAGTTTACCGGCTATCTGACTGAATTTAGAGACAACTTAGATCCGGAATCTCAATACACTGTTACTGATAACACTAAGACAAATGCTCCCATATATTACCTACAAAAATGTAGAGAATGTGGGCGTTATGTACGAAGATATGTAAAAATCACGGGCATTTATATGGGTATGATTAAAATAGCACCTAATGGAGTACAGCTCCGCTATGATAGGCCTACTGTTCGTGTAACAAAGGTTGAGCTACTTCAATAAGACTTTTAAATGAGTACCCTGAAAACCTATGATGATTATTGGGGCTATCACGGGCGCATGAAAAAGGATATACACATCCAAAGATGGCATGAATAAGTGCGTCAAATTCTTTACTAAGATCGATTTTAAAATTTGACTTGACTTGCCCAAGTCTTAATTAAATTGTGATCTTGTAGCCCCCATCCCCCCTCCAAGATGGTGATCCCGCGCTTCGCTAAAAAATAGCCCCGATCCTCTGTGAGATAATAAACTTTGTGAACCTCTTTGTGCCAACAGCTTTTTAAAAATAAAATAGTGACATTGCGTCAATTATTGCCATTATTGATTATCAAAAAAATATAAGGCCCCCATGCGCCCTTTTTGCCTTAAGAATGAGCGAAGATTTTTGGCCACAGGCTTTAACATCCATCTCGGTAAGGAAATAAAATGACACAAGTAAAAGACGTTTTAACTTTTTGGTTTGAGGAATTAAGTTCTAAGGATTGGTTTAACAAGAATCTTGATTTAGATAGGGAAATGCGGCGGCGTTTTTCAGAGGTCCATGCAAAGGGTGCTTGCGGCGAGCTTTATACTTGGCGGCAGGAACCAGAGGGGCGTCTGGCAGAAATTATCGTGCTGGACCAATTTTCGCGTAATATATTTCGGGGTACTCCCGCGGCATTTGCCTATGATGCCATTGCACTGGTGCTTGCGCAAGAAGCACTCACACACAAAACTTTAGAATTACTGCCGAGCCAGCAGAAGCCCTTTCTTATAATGCCTTTTATGCATAGCGAATCGCTAGAGATACATAAAGTCGCAGTGGAGCTTTTTAGTCTGCCTGGTCTTGAAAAAAATCTGGATTTTGAACTACGCCACAAACGCATTATTGAGCAGTTTGGGCGCTATCCTCACCGCAATAAAATTCTTGGGCGTGAGTCCACTGAGGCAGAACGCGTATTTTTAGAGCAGCCGGGTTCATCGTTTTAAGAATGATGTTTAGTTGTCTGGAGCGATTAATTTTTAAGGAGTAATGAATCAATCCTGGGCCTAGTTTCTCGGATCTAATCGCTAATTCTAGAGCATCAATAGTTAGATGTTGCGCCATACTCCTTGACATATTCCACCCGACGATTTTACGTGTATGAAGATCCATGACGGTAGCAAGATAGAGCCAACCTTCACCCGTATGGGTATATGTTACATCAGAGAGCCAAACCTGATTTGGCTTATAGAGGTTCTGAAGTCTTGCCCCAGGTGGTTTGGTTTTACTTCGGGGAGATCCACAAAGATTACATTGCCTTTTTTAAGATTTCTCGCTCGGCGCTTAATCTGTTTTTCAAGCTCAATGATCTTAGGACCTTTGTGCCTTATTACCCGAACTATTTGAGTTCTGGGGAAGAGGCTAGTTAGCCTTCTTAATCCAGCTATGAAGGGTGCTGGGAGAAAGACCTAAATCTCTTGCCGTTGGACGCTGCAGCGTACACGAATAACGGTAATTAAAACCTATTAGAATCGTAGTCCTAAAATTTGTGGTAAATAGGCAGTTGATCATTGGGCAAAAGCTTAGCTCATTTAAGAAAGAACTGTATGAAATTATTAGTCAATAATCTTTTTACATCCATAGGGATATCTCGCGATTCTCAAAATGTATTTAAATGGACAACCTTTTTATTTCTTTTATATTTAATCCTAAGAACCGCGATAAGCCGCCCCACGCGAGAATTTGATTACTTTAATATTATTTTTTGAGGGTGAAGATATGATTAATTTATTTTGTTGCAAAGAAAAAATCATCAATTTTTTAAGGTCTGCGGGAAAACGCCATTTGATCCTTGCACTGTCAATTTCATGCCCTCTATTGAGTTTAATTCACTGCGGGATCCCTTCCCATCAAGATTTTGAGAACAGCTCGTTATCAAATCAATCATCCCGGGACAATTCCGATCATTATTTTTATTATATAGATAATACGACACAGTGGGTAAAATACGCAACGGAGTTAACAGGTACCTTGATGTCGACCAAATTTATTTATGATACGAACACAACAGCCCCCAATGAAGATGGTGATATTCAGCGGGAAAAAATAGTTTTTTTTGATTCGCAGTATTATGGGGTACATCAGTCTTTTATTTCCAAGGCCATATATCGTTTTATTGGGAGCACAAGTGGGGAGGTAAACTATGCCATGGGCTATGTAGATCCATCCCCACCTAAGCTCGAAATCATCCCCGGGGACTTCATCTATATTGAGACCCTTTCAAGCAAAAACCCAGAAAACCCAACAGGTTTGCCGGTAGTAACCAATAATCGTGTTGGCATTGCTTTCCGCATGATGGCGAAGGATTACCAAGAGGAAACAGCCAAAGTGCTCTCCGCAGCATTGAAACAAATAGATAGATCAGCTTATACGGGAAAGCTTATTGTTTTTCAAATGCCAATGGATGATCTCTCTTTTTTAAGAGCACCAGGCCTCACTATAAATGGCGACCCTTTTGCGGTGAATTTTGAAATTATACCTTATTATAGTTTTGATACTTCCGGTGATACAAACACCGTATATCACGAAGCAAAATCATTTGGATATTTAAAAAAAATCAATTTAGAAGACTTTGAAAATGGTGATTTTACGAGCAAAGATATCCTCATCATGGATGAAGTGCCATTTGATATAGGCCCCTTAAGTGGCTTTATTTCCACGGTTCCTCAAAACCTCCTTTCACACACCATCATAAGAACACGCAACCAAAATATACCAAATGTATTTTTGCTCAATGCAACTATAAATCGAGTACTCAAAGAAATCGAGCAGCAGCAAGGGGGGATCAATCAACTCGTATATTTTGAAACATCGGGTAAATTTAATTTTCGGATTATTACTCAAGAAAGCACCATAGCGAGTTCGTACGTGAGAGATAAGTTTTTAAATGAAGAAGATTTTCTCGCTCAGGCCAGTACCTATTTTAAAGAACGGGTCCCTAAATTACCGCCCCTTGAATTGAAAAACGATGTCAATGAATTATTTCAGTGGAATGGCCGTCTAGATCAGCCAGAAGCCCAAAGCTATGGCGTCAAAGGGCGAAACTTTGCATTTTTAGATAGAGAGCTTCGCAATGCAGGTATCAACAGAGATGAGTACAATACGAGTTTTTTAATCCCATTTTATTATTATGATTCTTTTATTTCTCAAGATTTAAGTTTAAAAATTTGCCAAAAAGCACAGGCAGATTGTCAAAGTGAATTTCCAAATAATACCGGCTGTTCTGAATCCTTTACAAGATGCCTTAAACAAAAAGATGTGCCAGGGCAGGCGAGCATAAAAGCTCTCATGAGTAAGCTGATCGACAAAAATTCGGGAAATTATAGCAAATTGATCGGCAATCCCGGTTTA
>JAUICR010000020.1 GCA_030427785.1 Bacteroidia bacterium
CATAAACGAGGCCAACCCTTTAGGCACACTATGACCTTTCTTGTATCTACTTGCCACGGTCATAAACACAAGACAAAGGATAAGAGAGACCAATAGAAGTGTGAATACATTTTTGGTAATAGAGAAGTCAAGTGGCTTAGAAGCATTAACCGGATGGTGATCTTCATCAAAAATCACCTCCGTTTCACCTGCATTTAGTTGATAAATATCCTCATGCAGATTAACAAAGCTCATTCCTTTGCGCTCTACTATATGGTGTCCTTCAATATCATGATGAAAGGCAGAAGACATAAAAGTAACAAGACCATTATCTGTCCATAAAATAACTGGAAGAGGCACAGACACCGCGTTTTCTCCTGATCCAAAAACGTGAAAACCATGAGAATCAGCAATATGGTGCATAACCACCGGTGTAGGATCGTATGCTTCTTCAGAATCAGCAGAGCCTTCTTCCGCATGCTGATCTACAGATTCAGTAGCGTGATTTTCGTGGTTATCTTCATTTTTGCCATGCCCGTACAAGTTACTTGCAAACCCGAACAACAGCATGAAAACTGCTAAATACTTGAGATTTAAATCTTTACTCATTGCTTTAAGTGTCAAAATGACCTTTTTAAAAATCGGTGCGAATGTAGAGATAAAAAATCGAAAGAGCGGTGGAAAAAAAAGCAAAACTTTTTCGTTTACATCTGTGACGAGAATGGACCTTTCTGAATTAGAATGTAGGCCTCACGTGCTTCATAAAATAAGTAGAGCAGGTAAACAGCAAAAAAATTAAACACAAAGGTTTTCACTTCAAGACTTGAAAGCTGTAAATACGGATAGAGAAAAACAAAGCTTACAACCATTTTTACAAGCACTAAGCCTGCAAAGGCAAACCCAATCTTATCGAAATCTTTTCTGCCTACCAAAATCAATACTCCAAACCCAATGGCAGTAAGTGCATATACGAACATATGAATTTCCAAAACCTGTTGAAGCGGTGGTGCCAGCGCTGTGCTAGTAGCTAATATATAATGCACTGTGGCTAGAGGAATAGCCATCAAAGTAAGTTTTAAAAGAAAGGAAAGAAATAATTTAACTTCAATCATTTGGTTTTGAGCAAGTCTTTAAGCGAAACATAAAGAGCTACAAAAATAGAAAAGAGACCTATCCCAATAGTGTACCATGAAGTCTCATGCTCTGCCCTCTTGTCTAACCACGAACCAAAAAAAACTCCCCCTGCTATAATTATACCCATTTGAAATGCCATACCCGAGTATTTCATCACGGCCTTTAAGCCTTTATTTGGCTCTGGTTTTTCTGAATCGGCCATGGCTTTGTACTAAATACTACGCTCCTTTAGCCTTAGTATCGTTATTTCCTATTTCCTCCTGAACGGCCTTCTGTTTCATGTCTCTCACTACCGAGCCCATGCTACAAGAACCTGAAAACTCGGCTCCAGATTCTACAGATAGTTTATTAGTAAGTACCTCACCGTTTACTCTAGCTGTCGCCTGAAGCGCCAAAAGCTCGGTTACTACTATTTTGCCTTTAAGGCTTCCTGATACATTGGCATTAGCACATTTAATATCCCCTTCTACCTCACCGTTTTCTCCAATTACCAGTTTGCCTGTAATATTTACAGTGCCTTTTACAGCACCATCTACTCTTATATCTCCATTAGAGCTAACGTCTCCTTCTATTCTGGTTCCAGCAAGAATTCTGTTGCTCGCTTGATTGGCGTCTATCACTTCCTTATTCTTCTTCAGCATGGCCCTTATTTATTTAGATAGTTGTCTTGAAAGAACTTTTCGTATTCATTAAAGTTCTTATCTTGATAAAATATTGTGAAATTGGAGTTCGAAATTACAAAATGTTGATAGGTTTGACCGGACAAACTTGCCGATAAGGTTTTTTGCTCTCCCAGGATCTCAAAATATCGCAATGCTTCTTTCTCATTTGGGAAGCCACTAATCAAGATCATTTGCTGCTGGGCACTTATATATACTGTTTTGGCATTTAATGGAATGTTCTTAAAAAACTTCTTATTGAAATCCGTCAATTCTACATTTACATTGTACACCAAACCACTCACATTAGGCAGTGCAAGTACATACTTGTGCTCTTCAGTAGCTTTTATGGTGTATTTGCTTGTTTCTTTTTGCGTAGTAGGCTTTGCAAGTTCCTTTGTAGTGGCGGCTTCTTCGGGCTCGGTCAGTCTATCCAGTATCCTTTGTGCCTCCGTAGCTTGGGTAGTACCTGAGTAGTTTCCCACTACCTCCTTTAAGGTTTGGGTCATTTTTTCTTTCTTACCCAACTTACCTTCCGAAAACGCCTTGAGCATCATATACTTTGGCCCCTCTGGAGCTTTACTAAATACTCCTAAAGCAGAGTCGGCCATACTTACGGTCTTCTTGTAATTTTTGTCTTCATACTTGGCGTATGTCAATTTATAATAAGACTCACTCATAGACATGTCAATAGCAGCTAACTGCTTACCCATAAGTAAATCTGCATATTCAGAATCTGGCAATTCCTGTAGAATCAAGTTTTTGAAGTACTCTGCATCCTTTGAGTCATTAGCCAATACATTAACCCGGTACAGCATATACCAGGTCTTTCCTTTATCGGCATCGTCCATATCAGGATAGCGCTTTAAGAGAGCACGCAGTTCTGTTTCTGCTGCATTCATATCTTCAAAATCATTTTTGTAGATACTAGCCACCATCATATAGGCATTTAGGATTTTCATATCACTATTTGCCAAAGCGGCCTCGGTAAGCGGTATGTTTTTTAGGTACTCCTGTCGTTCCTGGTTTTCTGTTAATCCTGTGTCTCCCTCAGCAAATGCATCCATCTCCTTTTCAGACTCTTCATTCTCCGTTTCAAACAATTCTATAACCTCTTTATTTTCTCTGCGCCAGTTGTCCTCCAATTTTCTGTTACCAAATTTCATTGAAAACTCTGTAATGCCCGCAGCTCTTAGGCGCTGATTATAAAAATACCAAGCACCTCCTTGTATACTATTCTGATTATTCTGAGCAATGGAGCCTTCGTCATTCTGAAAGCTATTGAATGGATTTTCCTCCTCGGCTCGTTTAGCTGCTTCTTCGGCTGCCTTTTTTTGAAGAATAAATTGGTCTATCCTCTTGTTTCGTTCCGTTTCTGTCAAAGCTGCTAATACCTGCACACTATCTTCATAAGCAATTATATTAAGGTTTTCTACCAATTTGCTAAGGCTTGCGTTTTTCTTTTCTATTTCCTTATACCTAGGGTGCGTGCTTTTTAGGCTCGTAAAGGCACTATCGTAATAAGCTGCAGCCAAAGGATATAGGCGGTAATCAAAATTTAACTCTCCAAGTTTCAGGTAGCTAAGTGCCTTTTGATCTTGATTTACGGTGCTTACTCGGATAGACTCTTTTAGGTATAACTCAACGTTAGCGTCATCGCCCATGCGCTCCGAAATTTCAGCCATTACATAATAAATTTGATCTTTATTATCATAGTTTTTATCATCCTTAAGCATTTTTCTGAGGTCATCAAAAACTATTTCCGGATCATTAATATCCACATCATAATGCCTGGCCCTGTTAAGTTGTGCCTGAAACAGCAGTTCGTATGGAGGGCCCATTTTAATTACTTTCCTAAACAACTCACTGGCTTCATTTTCATTACCAATTTTAGCTTGAAGTTGGCCCATAATAAAAGTCCATCTAACCTCATTATCTTTTACCCTGGTACGTTTTACCGCCTGCGATAGTAGCTGATAAGCCGGCATATATCTTTTTTGATTTATCTCCAGCTGAGCGTATGCAGCAAATGCCAAAGGTTTTAACTTCTTAGGTAGATCATCGCTACGGTATATTTCCTCTAGTTTTGTTTTGGCGGCTAAGTAGTTTCCTAGTTCAGTTTCGGTTTGTGCCGCCCATAGCCTTGCCTCTTCACGCACATCAGATTTTGGAAAAGTTTGTACCACATAATTAAAGGTCTCTAGGGCCTCCAGGTATTCTCTTTTATAAAATCTTGCTTTGCCTATAAGTAAATAGCTATCATCTACATACGAGTTTCTCTGCTTATTTTTTATCATCATGGAGTGCTCATTAATCACCCTAGCGGCTTTTTCAATGGCTTTGTCCATGTCAGGTTTTACATTACTGGCTTGCTCTTTTGTGCCAAACCTAAATACAGGTAATATTTGATTAAAATCTTCTTCGTGAATAGTAGCCAAGCTGGTTTGTCCTCTCAATAGTGCTTGCTCACCATTAAAAAGAGGGTTGTACTTGGACACCATTTGGTGGTAAGTCCTGCTAGTAAAGCTGTCTTTGGTTCTTTTACAACCAGCGGCAACTATGAGTACCGCTGCTATTAGTATTACTATTATCCGTTTCAGAACGTGGGCTTTTTAGATCTTTAGGTGTGTAACTACAAAAGCGCAAAAATATTTTATTTTTTAGGTTGAGCTCTCATTATAATTGAAGCTTTAAAATAACCTTGTGAAAGAGAATATTTTCAAAGCTCCTTTTTTTAAGTAAATACAGTAGATGACCGCTTCTGCAAAAAATTTGAATAGGATTGCGATATTTGCCGACCCATGGCTAAGGAAAACAATCAGAATCAAAAAAAGATAGTTCAGAAACTAAGAAACAAATACCGCTTAGTTATTCTGAACGATGACACCTTTGAGGAAAAAATATCCTTAAAGCTTAGTCGTCTGAATGTTTTCTTTATTGCAGGTTTTTTGGTGATCTTCTTAATCATATCCACCACATTGCTCATTGCACTTACGCCTATTCGAGAGTATATTCCGGGGTATTCTAGCACCGATTTGCGCAGAAAAGCAATTGATCTTACCGTTACCAGCGATTCGTTAGAGAGGCAGCTAGTATACAATGAGCGCTACCTGCTTAATATCAAAAATATTATAGAAGGTAAGCCGATTTTAAATTTTGCAGATACCTCCATGTCCGATAGCATTGTAAAGGTGGAGCTCGACAAAACCATTATTACCGAAGAGGCCAACCTACGCGCCATGGTAGAAGACGAGGAACAATTTAACATTACCACCACAGATAATGGTGCTATTAATCGCAGCACTTTGTCTTTTTTCAACCCCGTAAAAGGTTTGGTTACCAATAAATTTGACCCACAAAACACGCATCTGGGAGTAGATATTGTGGCCAAGAAAAATGAAGTGATAAAAGCGGTACAGGACGGTATTGTGATTTTTTCTGAGTGGACCGCTGAAACGGGCTACGTTATTATTGTTCAGCATCGCGCAGACTTTATCTCGGTGTATAAGCACAATTCTTCGCTGCTAAAAGAACAAGGAGAAGTGGTACGGGCAGGTGAACCAATTGCTATAATTGGCAATTCAGGCGAACTAACCACGGGGCCTCACTTGCATTTTGAGCTGTGGTATGACAGTAATCCCGTTGATCCGGAGAGTTACATATCATTCTAAGTTTATTGGCTTTAAAGTTCTTTCTGACTTTGCTCAAAGCCCTCATCAATACTTAAGTTACCCGTTTTGTACGCTGCTACTGCCAGAGCATCGCAGCGTTCATTTTGCGGATGTGCATTATGTCCTTTTATCCAATGCATAGTAGGTTTGTGTGTGTTGTATTGCGTTAGGAACAACTTCCAGAGGTCAACATTTTTTTTGCCTTTGAAACCTTTCTTCACCCAATTAAAAAGCCATCCTTTATTGATGGCATCTACCACGTATTTACTATCTGAATATATGTGTACCTCTAGCCCCGACCTTTTTAAAGCCTGCATAGCCACAATGGTGGCCAATAGCTCCATTCTATTGTTTGTAGTTAATCTAAAGCCACCGCTAAACTCTTTTTTAAGCTTAGCGCTTTCCATTACCACACCATATCCGCCTGGGCCAGGGTTACCACTAGCCGCACCATCTGTGTAGATGTTTACAATCAATCCAAATCTTTTATTAGATACTCAATAACCTCTGGGTAATGACGGTGCTCTAGTTGTTGCACTTTATACTGAACATCCTCAGGGCTGTCTTCTGCATCCACTTCTACTACCTCCTGAAAAATGATTTCGCCCTCATCATATTCACTATTCACATAATGGATGGTGATTCCTGACTCTTCTTCCTCATTTTCAACAACAGCACGATGAACATGTATGCCATACATTCCTTCACCACCATAATCAGGTAATAAGGCCGGATGTAAATTAACAATACAATCTTTGTATTCTTCAATAATGTCATTAGGGATTTTGCTTAAAAAGCCAGCTAAAACGATAAAGTCGATTTTAAATTCTTTCAACTTTTCTAGCACATTACCATTTTCAAAGTCATCATTTGAAATGACCAAACAGCGAACTCCAAGCTGTTTTGAACGATCTATTACGCCTGCATTTTTACGATTACAAAAAACAGCGGAGACTTTTGCTATCTCACTTTCTTCAAAAAAATGAATTATGTTTTCGGTGTTGGTGCCATTGCCAGAAGCAAACACAGCAATTTTTTTCATTCTATTTAAGGGTAATTTTTTAAGATTATTTTTATTGTTTTACCGTGAAAGTGGGCTAAGGTAGTTTATTGTTTGATTTTTGATAAATTTACTTTCTTTGCAGCCTTAATAATTACAAAACAAATCGACCATGTCAGAAATCGCTTCAAAAGTAAAAGCAATCATTGTAGACAAGCTTGGAGTAGACGAAAATGAAGTAACCAACGAGGCTAGCTTCACCAATGATTTAGGTGCCGATTCACTCGACACAGTAGAACTTATAATGGAGTTCGAAAAGGAATTTGATATTCAAATCCCGGATGATCAAGCGGAAAATATTGCAACCGTAGGAAATGCAATAACTTACATCGAAGGAGCTAAGAAATAATTTCGAGCAATTATAGATGGAATTAAAGAGGGTTGTCATAACAGGAATAGGCGCTATTTCTCCTGTGGGAAATACTGCTAAAGAAACTTGGGAAGGATTAAAAAATGGGAAAAGTGGCGCTGCCAACATTACCCTGTTTGATGCTGCCAAGTTCAAAACCCAGTTTGCCTGCGAGGTAAAAGACTTTGATCCAACAGCATATATTGATAGGAAAGAAGCCCGTAAAATGGATCGATTTACCCATTTTGCTATGGTGGCGGCTGATGAAGCCATGGCCGATAGTGGATTGGTGGATTCACCTCAATTTAACCCAGATAGAACTGGGGTAATTTGGGGCTCAGGCATTGGAGGTATTACTACCTTTCAAGAAGAATCCTTTGGTTTTGCTGCTGGAGATGGATCTCCTCGTTTCAACCCCTTCTTTATTCCTAAAATGATAGCTGATATAGCTGGTGGGCAAATTTCGATGAAGTACAACCTTCGCGGACCAAACTTTACAACTGTTTCAGCTTGTGCCTCTTCAACCAACGCACTTATAGATGCATTCAATTATATCCGATTGGGTCAAATTGATGCTTGTATGACCGGAGGATCAGAGGCTGCTATTAATATTTCGGGTATGGGTGGTTTTAACGCTATGCATGCTTTGAGCACAAGAAACGATGACCCATCTACAGCTAGTAGGCCGTTTGACAAAGACCGTGATGGTTTTGTTTTGGCCGAAGGTGGTGCGGCTATTGTTCTTGAAGAATACGAATTTGCCAAAAAACGTGGCGCTACCATCTATGCAGAAATGATTGGTGGTGGAATGTCGGCAGATGCACATCATATTACTGCTCCACACCCAGAAGGGTTAGGTGCCAAAGCTGTGATGGACAATGCTCTGGCTGATGCTAAAATAAACCCAAGTGATGTTGGGTATATTAACGTTCATGGCACTTCAACTCCATTGGGTGATGTAGCCGAATTGAAAGCTATTAAGACTGTGTTTGGAGATCAAGCTTACAATCTTAATATCAGTTCTACTAAATCTATGACTGGGCATTTATTGGGTGCAGCTGGTGCAATAGAAACTCTTGCAGTTGTAATGGCTGTGAGGGAGAACATCGTACCACCTACCATCAATCATTTTACAGATGACCCAGCTATTGACTCAAAGTTGAACTTAACTTTTGGCACGGCTCAAGAGCGCCCAATAGATATTGCCATTAGTAATACCTTTGGTTTTGGAGGACACAATGCATCTATCGTAGTACGGAAGCTAAAATAGCGGATGATTAGTTGGCTAAAAAAATTGAGTTCCCATTTTAAAAAAGATGGGAACTTTTTTTTGGAAATATATTCTCTTACTGGCATAAAGCCTAAAAATGAGGACTATTACAAATTAGCCTTCCGCCATAGTTCTGCATCGCATGATTTAGATGGGCTACGCCTTAATAACCAAAGACTTGAATATTTGGGTGATGCTATTCTAGGAGGTGTAATTGCCGATATACTATATGAGAAGTACCCCACACGGGGAGAAGGCTTTTTAACTAGCATGCGCAGTAAAATAGTGAGTCGCAAGCACCTGAATCACCTAGGTGTACAGCTTAAGTTGAACAAAGTAGTGTTGCGCAAAACTGCACGAACTACCAATGCCAAATCCATTTATGGTGACGCACTTGAGGCCTTAATAGGTGCAGTATATTTAGATTTAGGCTACGAACAGACCAAAAAGTTTATTGTCAATCGCATTGTAAATGACCTTATTGATTTAGATAACTTACAATCTAAAGTAGCCAGCCATAAAGGCGCCATACTAGAGTGGGGTCAAAAAAACAGGAAGCGTATTCGATTTGAACTTTCGGGCTGTTATGGCGAAAGCCATTCGCGCAAATACGAGGTAAGCCTATTGATAGAGCAAGACGTGATGAGCACCGGAAGCGGTAGCAGTAAAAAACGTGCAGAAGAAGAAGCCGCAAAAATTGCGTATAAGCTTATTTTAAATAATTGATGGTATGTACAAAATACAATTATCGGATAGCTTTTATTTAAAAACCGCTACGGTAATAGGTTTGGTAAGTGAACTTCCGGACATTAAGCTTTGTTATGCATTAAACAATGACCTTGGAATGAAGCTCAAAAGAACTGAACTTGAAAGGGTTTATACTTTTAAAAATATTGAGTACCTATTTTCAGAGTTTAGTTTTGAAGATACTTTTTCTGAAATAAAATGGAACCTTACGGCCAACCTTAGTTTAAGTAGTGATACAGCCAGTGATGCTTCTAGCTTATTTGTAGATAATAGAGCATATCTCATTCCTGATTTAAAAATATACGACTACTTTTTGTGGTATGAAGATGAGGCAATTTCAAGTATTGATACTAAACTAAATGAAAAGTTAAAGTCACTTCCTTACATTAGAACGTTCCAAAAGATTAACCTTAGCAGCTCAAAAAACATAAACAATCTACTACTAGAATATTAACCATGAGTATCAATAAAACAAAAATCATAGCCACCTTAGGTCCTGCCACTTCATCAAAAGAAACGTTGCTGAAATTGGTAAACGCGGGTGTAAATGTTTTTAGAATAAATTTTTCGCATAGCAATCATGATGATGCAGAGGCATTAATAAAAATCATAAGAGACCTAAATAATGAGCACGGTTTAAATATAGCATTGCTAGCAGACTTACAAGGGCCAAAGCTTAGAATAGGTGAAGTAGAAGAAGGTGCTATCCTAGAGCCCGGAGATGTTCTTAAGTTTACCAATAAGGATCAATTAGGTAATGCCAAGCAAGTGTTTATGACCTATTCACAATTTGCCGCTGATGTTACGGTAGGTGAACGCATATTGATAGATGATGGTAAAATTTTACTGGAGATTTTATCTACCAATGGTATAGACGAGGTTGAGGCCACGGTAATTCAAGGCGGTCCTCTTAAATCGAAAAAGGGAGTAAACCTTCCCAACACAAAAATTTCACTACCCTGCCTTACCCCAAAAGATTTGGCAGACCTGCAAGTTGCCATTAAGCATGAGGTGGAGTGGATTGGTTTATCATTTGTAAGATCAGCAGCAGATGTGGCCGAACTAAAAGCTATTATCAAAGAGCACAATGCACCTTGTCAGGTGATTTCTAAAATAGAAAAGCCCGAAGCAGTTGTAGAAATTGACAGAATAATAGAGGAAACTGCGGCCATAATGGTAGCTAGGGGAGACTTAGGTGTCGAGGTACCTATGCAGAGTGTGCCGCTAATTCAAAAAATGATTGTAGACAAATGTCATAAAAAAGGAAGGCCTGTAGTAATAGCTACCCAGATGATGGAGAGCATGATCGAAAATATGACACCTACCAGAGCAGAGGTAAACGATGTAGCCAATAGTGTACTAGACGGAGCTGATGCCGTTATGCTTAGTGGAGAAACTTCGGTGGGAAAACACCCGGTAGAGGTAATCAAGGCCATGTCGAAAATTATTTCCTATGTAGAAGAAAGCGGGCAAGTATCTACAAAGCACGAGAACCCTCCTACGCATCGTGATGAGCGTTTTATCACAGATTCTATATGTTATAATGCCAGCAAAATTGCAGATCAAATAGGAGCTAAGGCCATACTTACCATGACCTTTAGTGGATACACTGGCTTCAAAATATCGTCTCACAGGCCTCGCACCAATATCGTAGTATTTACAGCTAACAGATCTATATTAAACACCGTGAGTTTAGTATGGGGTGTAAGAGGGTACTTTTACGATAAAATGGAAAGCACAGATAACACCTTTGCAGAAATCAAGCAAATTGTAAAGGATAGAGGAATTGTAAAATCCGGTGATTTAATTGTAAAAATTGCCAGCATGCCGATAGAAGCGCAAGGGACTACCAATATGTTGAAAATTAGCCAAATCGATTAAAATGCCTTGGGAAGAATCAGAAGATAAATTAGTACGAAACTTCACGTTCAAAGACTTTAAAGCCGCCTTTGCCTTTTTGGAAAAGGTGGCTATTGAAGCTGAAACAGCCCAACACCACCCTGAAATTTATAATGTCTATAATAAGGTCACCCTACGGCTGTGTACTCATGACGTGGGGAATAAAATCACCGAAAAAGATAGACGGTTAGCTTTAGCTATTGACCGATGCTATAAGGCAGATTGAAACTGTTGTAAGAACTTTTGATCATTCTCAAAGAGGTATCTGATATCACTTATTTGATAACGCTGCATAGCAATTCGCTCCACACCCATTCCAAACGCAAAACCTGTATACACTTTGGAGTCGATACCACAATTATCTAAAACACTAGGGTCTACCATTCCGCAACCAAGAACCTCTAACCAGCCGGTGCCCTTGGTCATTCTATAATCCACTTCGTTTTCCAGGCCCCAATACACATCCATTTCAGCACTAGGCTCAGTAAAAGGAAAGTACGATGGACGCAATCTAATTTTTGTTTCGGGTCCAAAAAACTCTTGAGCAAAGTATAGCAGGGTTTGTTTCAGATCAGCAAAACTTACATCCTTATCTACATAAAGACCCTCTACCTGATGAAAAATGCAATGTGAGCGAGCTGAAATAGCCTCATTTCTAAACACCCTACCAGGAGATATGGTTCTAATTGGTGGCTTTTGTTTTTCCATGGTGCGCACTTGTACGCTGCTGGTATGAGTTCGCAATGCCCAATCAGGATTTCTTGCAACAAAAAAAGTATCCTGCATATCGCGCGCTGGATGCTCCTCAGGAAAGTTTAACGCTGTAAAATTATGCCAGTCATCTTCCACTTCTGGTCCTTCACTTACATTAAAACCGATGCGTTCAAAAATGTTTACAATTTCATTTTTAACAATGTTTACCGGATGTCGGGTGCCAGGCAATTCTGAATATGCAGGCCTTGTTAAGTCTAAATTGTTGGTTTCCTTTTGCGAAGCGTGACTAGCGCCTTTAAGAGCCTCAATTTTAGCGGAGGCTAATTGCTTTAAATCATTTAACGGTTTTCCAAAAAGTCGCTTTTTATCACCTTCTAACTGCCTGAATTCATCAAATAGTGCAGGAATCAACCCTTTTCTACCTAAAAATTTGATTCTAAAAGCCTCTACTTTTTTCTCATCAAACTCATTGAATGTATTAATTTCCTTGAGGTAATCCTTAATTTTATCTTCCATAAACAGGCTAAAAACCGTTGGTATTCGTTAAATGTTATATTTGCTCTTGGCAAAGATGTGAATTATTGGCCAAACACATGAAAAGACTCTTAGGTACATTCGTTGTAATAATTATTTTTCTAGCCGGGCTCGGAATCACTTCCTCCTGTGAGAAAGATAACTCAGATTACGCTCTAACCATCCTAGTAACTATAAATGACACTACCCGAGTGCAAAATGCTACGGTACGTGTTTTTGCGCCTGTAAGTGACACATATATAGACTGGTATAGTAGCACTGATGAAAATGGCGAACTAGACTATGGGTTTCCCAACAAGGTGGTTGTAGAGATTATTGCCAACAAGGGATCATTTAAAGCTTGTGGATTTGCCGAGGTTGATCAAGGCCAAAACACAGTGCGAATTGACCTTAAACCGCATGGAGCTGATGACAACGGCTGTTCAACAAATTAATATGAAAAAGGTTTTAATATTCTCTCTCTTCATAGGTTTGTTTTTTTCTTGTAAAAAGGAAGATTTAAACCCTGATTATCCCTTTACCATTGTTGTAAAAACTTTATCCGATAGTCTACGTGTGGCTAATATTAGGGTTGAAATTCTTGCGCCTGTTAATTCTGGTGCTTTTGTTCCATTTTTTGAGGGTTGGTCAAACGAGAAGGGTGAGGTTTCTTTTGAATATGATAAAGATGCTGTTTTCAGTGTTCGTGCCACCCGTGGTGTTACTCCAATTACATTTATAGGCTGCACTGAGGTTAGATTGGAACCAAACACCCAAGTATACAAAACAGTATACATAGCGCCTTACGACCCTGAAGCAGAAGGTTGTACCTACAACCCCTAGTTATCAAAATACTTAATAATTGCCTGCTTCATAAGCACAGACTGCTCGCCTGGTTTAAGTGCTGGTAAGGTGTCTACCAATTCGAAATGCGGCCAGCCTTCGTCATCTCTTCCTATATAATTATAATAGCCGTAAGGCTGTAGTAAACTACATATAGCCACGTGCATCAAGTTGATTTTTTCATCCTTCTTAAATTTTTTTAGGCCCAAGCCTAGTTCTTGTACTCCAATCAGAAAAAGGATTGAGTCAACATCTAATGTTTCACCATCACCAAATTTTTTAGACAAATCTTCAACTATTTGTTGCCACTTACCTCCTAATTCTTCCTTATTCATTTCTTTTACCAATTAAAATTTTACCTCTCGTTTGAATCTGTTGGATATTATTGTTTTAGTGCTAGTTACCTGGGGCCTAATAAAAGGCCTTTACAATGGACTTATTAAGGAGTTGCTTTCACTAATAGGTGTTGGACTAGCCCTGGTATTGGCTTACAAATACCACTCAGCCCTTCAATCGCTACTAAAATCACATGTTCAATTTGAAGAAAGTACCTTACTGATTTTGACATTCGCTTCAATTTTTCTTTGTACTCTGATATTAACGCACCTAATCGCGATCGCAATAACTAAAACCTTAAATTATATTGCCTTTGGTCTCCTCAATAGATTGCTCGGAGGAGTATTTGGTACTCTTAAATCCATTGCTTTTCTAACCGTGGTATACCACCTTGTAAATCCCTTGTTTCTCAACATTAATGACTACGAAGTTTTGGTGAAGTCAAGCAAAACGATACCAATAATAGATACCATAAGTCACACTGTTGCAACTTTGTTTTTTTAATCCACCAGTACCGGCTTAGTCAAGGATAGCTTTAATGCCTGGTAATGTCTTTCCTTCTAAGTATTCTAGCATGGCACCGCCACCAGTTGACACATAACTAACTTTATCAGCCATTCCAAATTTTTTCACTGCTGCTACAGAGTCTCCACCCCCCACTATACTGAATGTTCCTTTTTTTGTGGCACGTGCAATAAGTTCAGCCATTGCTTTTGTACCATACTCATAATTTGAAAACTCGAAAACACCCATAGGTCCATTCCAAAGCACCGTTTTGGAACCCATTATTACTGGCTCTAATTCCTTTATAGTATCTTCTCCTACGTCTAGGCCCATCCATCCATCTCCTATCTTATAAGCACTCGAAAAATGACTCTCTGCATCATTATCAAATTTATCTGCATTTTTGGAATCTATCGGTAAATGAATAATAACGCCCTTTTCTTCCGCTAAATCCATAATGCTTTTTGCTACTTCCAAGAAATCATCTTCAACTAGACTCTGCCCAACCTGGCCACCTTTAGCTTTGATAAATGTAAAAGCCATACCTCCGGCAATAATTAAGTGATCTAACTTGGATATAAGATTTTCCAGAATTGCCAGCTTTGAAGACACTTTAGCTCCACCAACAATTGCTGTAACCGGCTTTTCCTTGCTGAACAGGACTTTATTTACATTTTCAATTTCGGCCGCCATTACCAACCCAAAGGCCTTTTTTCCTTCAAAAAAGTTTGCAATAACTGCTGTGCTAGCGTGAGCCCTATGTGCGGTTCCAAAAGCATCATTTATGTAAAAGTCGCCATTAGCAGCCAATTTTTCTGCAAAGGACAAGTCTCCTTCCGTTTCTTCAGAATAGAATCGAAGGTTCTCCAATAACATAATCTCACCTTCCTTAATGTTTTTCGTCATTTTCACAACCTCATCACCTATACAATCGTCACAAAAAGTAACATTCATACCTGATAAAGACTGAATGGTACTTACGGTACTCCTAAGGCTTAGTTTTTCTACCTTTTCCCCTTCAGGTCTTCCTAAATGGGAGATTAAAACGGGCCTTCCACCATTTTGTACTATTGCCTTTATTGTAGGTATTGTTGCTCGTATTCTCGAATCATCCGTCACTCTAAGGTCATCGTCTAGCGGCACATTAAAATCCACACGAACTAAAACACGTTTACCATTGAATTGAAAGTCGTTTACTGTAATCATTTGTATAATTTTGGAAGCCCAAAAATACATTCAATAATTAGTTGTCTTAATATGAAGTTTGAAAACATCCTAGGTCATTCTGTACTTAAAGAAAAACTAATTGATACAATTAATAACTCACGGATCAGTCATAGCCAATTATTCTTGGGGCCTGAGGGTAATGGCGGCCTCTCTTTAGCATTGGCTTATGCGCAAATGATACTATGCGATGACCCCACACCGAACGACAGTTGTGGTGTTTGTACACCTTGTAAACAGGTAACATCATTTAATTACCCAGATGTACACTTCGTGTACCCAATATCTCGACCTAAAGGTGGTCCAACAGAACCTATTTCCATCAATTTTATTAATGAGTGGAAAGACCTCGTGCAATCTGAGCAATATTTTGGTCTTTTTCAGTGGCTTGATAAAATTGAAGGATCAAGCACGCAGGCTACTATTAGAGTAAAAGAAAGCAGCGAAATAAGCCATACCCTCTCCCTCAAATCCTATTCAGGTAAAGAAAAAATTTTGATTCTTTGGTTACCCGAAAAATTAAATGTCAAGGCAGCTAACAAGCTACTTAAATTAATTGAAGAGCCACCTCAAGGCACGGTCTTTTTGTTAGTTTCGGAAGATTCTGAATCAATATTAAAAACAATACTAAGCCGATGCCAAAAGGTATATATTCCAAAATACCCACTTGCCCAAACTGAAAAGTTTTTGGTTGAAGCTTATCAGGTTACGCAGTCGTCCGCAAAAGTTATTTCAAAATTGGCTAACGGAAATTTAGCTCGTGCAATTGCTTTAACCAAACGGTCAGACCTATACAATGAATATGCGGAGCATTTTGTTAATTGGGTACGTCACGGCTATAGCGCCAATATCAAAGGATTGTTTGAATGGGCTGAATTATGTGCCAAGTTTGAAAAAGAAAAACTTTTCGATTTTCTAAGCTTTTGTGGCAGCACATTTGAAAACTCACTTCAAATTAAATTTGCGAATACGGAAGTGGACAACTCTATTTTCCGAGAAATAAACTTTGAATTAGATAAGTTTGCGAAAGTTCTTAATCTGAAAAATCTACCTCGTATTACTAAAGATTTAGATCAGGCCATATACTATATTACCAGGAACAGTAATCCAAAACTAGTTTTATCAGATTTAAGCTTAAATATGGCTCGCCACCTTCGCGTAAAAGACTAAATCACAACCACTTAAAATTCAACCTTCAAAGCTCGTCTATAATCAACTATCTCCGCACTCAAAGGGTCTAATACTATAGAGGGGAATTATGTGCTTAATAGCCCTTATTTTGGCTTGCGCAAAACGTAGACAAGGCTGCTTTGGTTTTTCGTCCGTAATCCTTTTAAATTACTCTTGAAACCAGTCCAGAAACCTTTTATTAAGTTTTGTTTTCCGCTTTCTACTTTCTCACTAAGCATGCTAACATAATAGCTATCAAATGGCATATTTATTACCTCCTCCAGAACGAAACCAAACTTTTCTGCCAATTCCTTAATGTTCCTTTTTTTGAAATGGTAGAGGTGCAACGGAACATCTAAAGCAGCCCAATTTTTACCATAGACTTGGCTGTCATAAGACTCGTGATTTGGCACAGCAATTATAAGAATACCACCATCAATAAGGGCATTATTAAAATCTTGCATTTTTAGGTGAAGATCCGTAACATGTTCTAACACATGCCATAATGAAATCACATTCATTTTAGCCTCCGTCCAATCAAATGCCGATGGATCTTCCAGTTTTGTATCACCATTTTTTGCAGCAACATTTCTCGCATCAGCTGATGGCTCTAAACCAATCACATCCCACCCAGCAATTTTTGCTTGCTTAACAAAATGTCCTGTACCCGCACCAAAATCTAATAACCGTCCTACCTCACCGTTTAATCTTGTTATTAGGTTCACTTTTTTCTTCAAGGAATACGTTCGTACCAAATGATAAACATGATCTATTATACTTTCCCTCTTATCTGAGTGACTGATATAATCTTCAGATTCATAGTATTTTCCCAAATCTTCGTTGGCGGGACGTGGACTTGTGAACCAAAGTTCACAGTTTTCACACTCTTTTATGGCAAAAAGCTCTCCATCACCTCTAAAGTAAGGTGCTTTAAAAACTTCTTTAAACGAGTTTGCCCCACATAGGGGGCAAGATTTTTCTTCTATCATATTATTAGTTTCACATGAAACCGCTAACGACCCATATACACCATTAGCACATTTATATCTGAAGGGCTTACGCCACTTATATTACTAGCCTGCCTAATACTACGTGGTTTAATTTTAGATAGTTTCTCCCTCCCTTCATAACTCATACTTTTCAGCTTGTAATAATCAAACTCATCTGGTATCGTCAAATCCCCCAGCCTTGTTAGTTTTTCTGCATCATCCTTAGCTTTATCTAAATAACCTTTATACTTAACACCAATTTCTAATTGATCTAAAACCTCCGGGGAGATGTGGTTTTCCTGTACATAAGCAGAAACTACATGTATATTGATCAAGTCCCTTATCCCGACATTAGGCCTAGATACTAACCCAAGGATCTTTTGCTTTTGTTTTATTTTTGCACTTCCTTTAGTTACCAACATTGGATTTACGTCAACCGGCTCAACACTTTGTTTTGCCAAAAAAGTTTCGAAATTCTTTAAAGAATGCAGCTTATTATCTAAAGCCCTCATTCGGTCTTCATCTGCTAATCCAAGCTCATAACCCCTCTCTGTTAGTCTTATATCGGCATTATCCTGTCTCAGTAGTATTCGATGCTCCGCGCGACTTGTGAACATCCTGTAAGGCTCCTCAGTTCCCTTGGTAATCAAATCGTCTATTAAAACTCCGATATAAGCTTCACTTCTTCCCAAAACAAATGGATCTTTTTCATTCACCTTATTATGTGCATTGATACCCGCCATAAGCCCCTGGCAGGCAGCTTCTTCATATCCAGTCGTCCCATTAATTTGTCCTGCAAAAAATAAGCCTTCTACTATTTTCGTTTCTAGACTATAATCCAATTGGGTTGGAGGAAAATAATCATACTCTATAGCGTACCCGGGTCTAAACATTTTTACACCTTCAAAACCTTTAACTGCTCTAATGGCTTTGAATTGAACATCCATTGGTAAGCTAGTGCTAAAACCATTTACATACACCTCTACCGTATTCCACCCTTCTGGCTCCACAAATATTTGATGACGGTCCTTAGAGGCAAAACGAGTGATTTTATCTTCTATACTCGGACAGTATCTAGGTCCGGAACTCTCAATTTGACCATTAAACATTGGACTCCTGTCAAAACCTTCTTTTAATAAGGAGTGTACCTCATTAGAAGTATACGTGATATGACATGAGCGCTGCTTGTCCAATGGACTTGTTTGACCACTAAAACTAAATTTTTCTGGCACCAAGTCTCCTGCTTGCTCCTCCATAAGAGAATAATTTAAGCTTCGACCGTCTACACGTGGAGGGGTTCCTGTTTTCATCCTTCCAGACTCAAACCCAAAATCTCTCAATTGTTCAGTAATTCCAAATGAAGCCCTATCACCTACTCTTCCACCACCAAACTGCTTATCGCCTATATGAATTAACCCATTTAAAAACGTGCCATTTGTAAGAATAACAGATTTAGCAGAAATATGTATTCCCATTTGCGTGTGTACACCACAAACTTTTCCCGACTTTACCTCAATTCCCACAACCGTATCCTGAAAGAAATCCAATAATGGTATAGCCTCCAAGGTCAATCGCCACTCTTCAGCAAACCTCATTCGGTCACTTTGGGCTCTCGGAGACCACATAGCTGGCCCCTTACTACGGTTAAGCATTCTAAACTGAATCATTGATTTATCCGTAATGATACCGCTCATTCCTCCTAAGGCATCAATCTCTCTTATTATCTGACCTTTGGCCACACCACCCATAGCAGGATTACATGACATCTGTGCTATCGTTTGCAAATTCATGGTTATCAACAGTGTCTTGCTTCCCAACTTCGCGGCAGCAGCAGCAGCCTCGCATCCAGCATGGCCTCCACCCACTACAACTACATCATAACTATCAGCTATCATAACTTAGGTTCCACATGAAACCGACTTTCTTTTAAAATTAAACCTGCAAATCTAGACAATAATCCTCCTCACGCCTCATTTCGGACTTTTCCTCATCAGTACCATCATTAAACCCAAGTAGGTGTAATATCCCATGAACAACTACGCGCTTTAATTCCCTTTGATAATCCTCCTCAAACCTGTAAGCATTCTCTTTAACTACCTCAGCAGATATGTATATATCACCATGTATGGTTCGGTTTTTTGAATAATCAAAAGTGATAATATCGGTTGGATAATCATGATTCAGGTACTTCCTATTAATATCAACTATATCTTGTACGGACACAAAAGTGAAGCTTACATCTCCTGCCTTAAAAGCATAACAATCTATTACTTTAACTATCCAGGATTCCAAATCTCTTTCAATTTTCTTTAGAACTCCGGGTATATTATAAAATGTAATCACTTCACAAAATAGTCGTTTGTTTGACCTTTGTAATATCCGTTAAAATCCAAAGGCCATCTATTAATAGATTCACGTTCCGGTCCCAGATCTTTAAAGTAATAATGAAAATCTAGGCTGTTTTCTTGCAAAATAGGATCTGCTTGCTTAGACTCTCTTTTATCATCAGTTTTCTGCTTTCTTTCAGCCTGTTCCCATTCCAGTAATCTTGATTCAATCTCCTTTACGCGTTCAAGCATCTCAGGTGTAATATTTCCACTGAGCATTTCCTTCTCAAGCTCTTTCATCTGTTCTATCGCTTCTTTCAATGCCTCATTATGACCTTGATTACCTGATTCCTTTTCAATCTGTTCTAAGGTAGACCGCAATTGCTCTTGTTCGCTAAGCAACTTTACCATCTCCTCCGTACTCTTTCCCCTATTTTTACCTTCAGAACCTTCACCCTCTTTTCCTCCCTCCTTCATTCTACCCATCTTATCACCCATGCCTTTTTGCATAGCCTTAATTTGGGCCATTCCTGGCTTACTTCCAGGTTTGTTACCCGGTTTTTCACATTGCTGACTTCCAGGTTTGGCATTGGCCGCCATTTGCTGCATGGCTTTCAAACTGGCATCTAGCATTACCGCCAAATTATTGGCTGAAGTCATTACAAACTGCTCACTTGCAGCAGCATGAGCAAACTGAAGCTCGCTTAATTGATCAATACTCTTCGTTAGGTTATTTGCAATTTGCTCTAGTTCAGTAAAAACCTCTTGCTGAATTTCTGGTGTTCTTTCGGCTAATGCCGTCAAACTATCATTAATCACCCTAGCACCTTCTCTTAACACCTCCTGACGAACCAATAAGGATTTAAACTCTGGGTCACTTCTTTCTAGATCTTTAATCTTTTCCGCCATTTCCTCCACACTAAAAGATAGCTCTTCCAGGTTATCTAGGATTTGCCGTAATGACTCCATGTTTTCAGAATTCTGCTGAGCCTGCATTGCCATCATTGCGTTCTGTAGTAATTCACTCATTTTTTCCATCGAATCTGCAGCCTCTTGTTGCTTTTCTCCAGCGCTTTTCTGTTTCTTTTTATTTAAATTTTCCTTTGCCTCCTTCAAGGCCTCATCGGCCTTATCAGATTCTTTATCCAACTCCTCTTTATCTAGTTCTTTTTTAAATGCCTCCTTCTCCTCCTTTAACTCTTTAATCTTTTCTTTTACATCTTCAAATTCATCCTGAACCTTTGTTTGCTCCTTTAACTCTTCATCGGTTTTATCAGGATCTTCCTCTTTGGCCATTTCTTCCTGTTTCTTTGCTAGTTCCTGTAATTTATCAGCTTGTTCCAGAAGATCCTTTTGAAACTTCAAATCCTCCAATAAGGCATCCTTTCTGTCCATCTGCTGCTCTCGCTTTTGGTTCTCTTTAGCCAACTCGTCAAGTTTCTTTGCCAACTCCTTTACATCAAGTTTATCCATTAGCTTTTGAATATCTTCTAGTAGTTTCTGCAACTCCTCTTCCTTGGGACTAAGTTGTTTTAAATCTTCTTCCTTCTTTTTTATTTCTTCATCCTTCTTTGAAAGCTTTTCTTCTTGCCTCTGGATTTTATCCAATTTTTCCTGGTTCTTCCTTTGATTCTCCATCACCTTCTTCTGCTTCTCTAAAATCTCCTTAAGCTTTTCCTTATCATTAAACGAAAGTGACTTCTTATCTAAAAGCTTACGTTTCATTTGCTCCATTTCATCCAACAAATCCTGTAAATCCTTTTGCTGTGATTTCTCAGAATTAAAATAATCCTTGTACTCTTTTGCAAGCTTCTCTTTTTGCTGCTCCTTACTCAATAGCTCAACGATGAACTTTCTTGACCGTGTGCTTTTTGATCCATTCACTCCATCATTATCTCTAACAACAATGGTAAGACCAACTTCTTCTACTCCATTATTAACTAAAGAATCTAATGACAGAACTTGTCCAAGCCCCACTGTTAATCTGCCTTGAGGTATTGGTATACTTATTTTCTGAACACCCTCTTTAACGCTTAGCTCAAGGTAAGCTCCTTTTAACCCGTAGTCATCTTGGGCTTCGCCTCTTAAATAATACGTGTTTGAAAACAAGGTATCTGCAAAAATCTCTACATCAACTGTAGGAAACTTATCTTTAATAACATTAACCTTATTTCCTCCAAAATTTACCTTCTCAACCCTTGAGTTTCTAGTAAGCACTTCGTACTCGAAACTCTCTTTCGCCATCTTACTAAATACAAAATCATTTCCTTGCTCATTGGAAAACCCTTCGAAAACTGAATCAATTATCAGCCCCACTTCATCGGCCTCGTCCACATCCAGTTGCCATCTCAGCCTACTTCCCTCCGGAACATCATGAACAAGCTTTACGGCTGTTCTATAATTTTCGATACCCGTATATTTAGGTGGTTCTACACTAAGTAAAAACCCATTGACGATTGGGACAGACAATACCTCCAATTTATAGCTATCACTAACAAAACCTGCCGCTTCAAATCTAAAATCCACGCTTTGCTGAAGGTTACTCAATTTTACTTGAAAGGTTCCGTCCTGAGTTTTACTCATACGAGACATACCGCTACCAAGCACCAATCGAGCTTCATCAGGAACAGATTCTCCCGAAAAACTTAGATTAAGTAAATAATCATCCCCTTGGTTTACCTCTAATTCTTTGTTCAACAAAAGGAAGGTGAAAGGAGCTTTAGGCAAAAAATCGTTGTTATAAGCCACGATTCTTTTACTACCGTCTCGCACCACATCCCAACGGCCTGATGCTAAAAGTGCCACAAAAATTAAAACCGGTATAACCAAAACAGGCCAGTACTTTTTATTTTCACGAAAATTAACCGCTCGGTTAAAAACCACAGGTTGCAGCGCCAACATTCTTTGATCAAGGCTAGCCTGTAGTAGATCTGAGTCCTTTTCCGAAATTTCTTGGAGTTGAAGCGTGTTTAAAATTTTATCATCTACCTCCTTAAAGTGCTTACCAATAATTTTTGCCGCTTCTTGGTTACTAATACGTTTTCCTAATCCAAGCAACTTAGATATAGGAAATAATATATAATACGCCACAATGAAAAGGATACCCAGAATTAACACGGTGAATAATGCGAGTCTAATATTGCTGCTAAAGCGACCAAAATACTCAGTGACAGATATTGCAAAAAAATAAAACAAACTAAGCCCCACACCATATATCAAACCTTTGATAAGTTGATTTGTGTAGTACTTTGTTATAAAAGATTCTATTTTTTTCTGTAATCCGTTGGCCATTATATATCGATAACCTTTTTCAACGTAAGTATTGCTATTTAATTGCAATATCCAAAGGTACAAAGCAACTTAGGATAATTACCTTTGCCGCTTCAAAATCCTAGTCTCAATGAGTGAAAGAAAAGTAAGGGTACGATTTGCCCCAAGCCCTACCGGTCCACTACACATGGGTGGTGTGCGTACCGCTTTATACAACTATTTGTTTGCCAAGCAGCACAATGGTGATTTTCTTCTAAGAATAGAAGATACCGACCAAACTAGGCTAGTGCCCGGTGCGGAGGAATACATCATCAATTCTTTGAAATGGTGTGGCATGAGCCCTGATGAAGGCCAAAGTGTAGGGGGTGATTATGGCCCCTACAAGCAATCAGAGCGAAAGCATTTATACAAGCAATACGCAGATCAATTAATAAATTCAGGTCACGCCTATTATGCTTTTGACACAGCTGAAGATCTTGATCGAGTACGATTAATGGCTAAAAAAGCTGGTACCGCCAACTGGCAGTATAACAATGTGACACGTGAGCAGATGAAAAACTCACTCACTTTGCCTGCTGAAGAAACCGCTGCAAAACTAGCCGCTGGCGAGCCGTATGTAATTCGTATAAAGCTTCCGCGTAATGAGGAGGTGAAGTTTGAGGATATGATTCGTGGTTGGGTAAGCGTTAATACCAACAACATGGACGACAAAGTTCTGTTCAAATCGGACGGGATGCCTACTTATCACCTTGCCAATATTGTAGACGATCATTTAATGAACATTAGCCACGTAATACGTGGTGAGGAATGGTTGCCTTCTGCACCACTACATATATTGATGTACAGATATTTTGGCTGGGAAGGAACCCGCCCAACATTTGCGCATCTTCCACTTTTGCTTAAGCCTGATGGAAATGGTAAACTGAGTAAGCGTGATGGTGATCGCTTAGGATTTCCGGTATTTCCATTGCAATGGACAGACCCCGAAACTGGAGCAATTTCTTCTGGATATAAAGAGCAAGGGTACTTTGCTGAAGCTTTTGTGAATATGCTGGCATTTTTGGGTTGGAACCCCGGTACCGAGCAAGAGATCTTTAGTATGAATGAATTGATTGAGAGCTTTAATATAGAACGTGTAAATAAGGCGGGTGCTAAATATGACCATGACAAAACAAAATGGTTTAACCAACAGTACCTCAGAGCTAAAAGCAATGAGGAGCTAACGGAATTACTTATGCCTATGCTGGCCGAGCAAAATATTAGTTCCACCAAAGAATACAGTTCCCAAGTAATCGAATTGGTAAAAGAGCGCGCCTACTTCGTAGCCGATATTATTACCGAAGGATTATACATGTTTGAGGCTCCTACGGAATATGACGAGAAAACACTTCAGAAAAAATGGAATTCAGAAGCTCGTGAGCACGTTTCTAATTTGATTTCACGATTTTCTGACCTTAGTGATTTCAGTTCTTCCAGCATCGAAGCTTGTTTTAGTAGCTACCTAGCCGAAAAAGAAACTGGTTTTGGTAAGGTTGGTCCGGGATTTAGACTTGCCGTTACTGGCAAAGGAATGGGGCCCTCCATGTTTGAGATTTGTGCTATTCTTGGTAAAGAAGAAACCATTTCCCGTATGCAAATGGCATTAGAAAAGTTGCCTGTATAATGGATCAGATTTATGTAGAAGGCATTAAGCTATTTGGTTATCATGGCTGCTTAGACGAGGAGGGTAAAATTGGAACCGATTATCGTGTCAATGTTAAGCTTTGGGGGGATTTAAGCCTTCCGGCTAAAAGCGATGACCTACACGATACACTCGATTATGTCATTATCAACAAAATCGTGAAGGAAGAAATGGCCATCCGCTCGAAGCTAATTGAACATGTTGCTCAAAGAATTATAGATAGATTACTTAAAATAGAAGGAACCAAAAAAGCTCAGGTAAAAGTATCTAAGCTATACCCTCCTATAAATGGCGATGTAGAAAGTGTAAGTGTAATTCTTAAGCGTAAAGCTTAGTTACTGGTTGCTTGTAAATAGGTAGACTCGTCAAATAGGCCTACTTCGCAGCCGTACCCCTCGCCCGCCCATACTACATAGTAATTGGCGCCTGGCTCTATGTACAGCTCTCCTGATCCATAGGCATTACAGCTTTCGTAGCCACAACTGATGCTGCCAGATATAGAATAGGGTTGATTTCCTGATGGTATATTACTCACCCTATAGCTATTAGAGGTTGGAGCGAACTCCATTCCGCCTATTGACATTCCCAAATACAAGCTGCAGTTATTGTTATCACCCATATACTTTATGGTAATTGTAGTATAGTTTGTTTTTTCTCCAAAAAGCTCTTTAGGGTCCGTTAATGTAATAGGGCGTGAATCATTACTTTCATTGGAAGGTGTAGTTTCCTGATCAGGCGGGTAGGCCGTTTCCATTTTCAACTCTTCTACCGACACC
>JAUICR010000264.1 GCA_030427785.1 Bacteroidia bacterium
TGAAGCTTTTACCATCCCTACTCCCTCTATGGAAAAATCACTGATGGTGGGAGATTTTCTTTTTGTAAGCAAATTAGAGTATGGTTCGCGTATGCCAATCACCCCTCTGGCTTTGCCTTTGGTACACAACAAAGTTCCATTTAGCAACCTTGATGCTTATCTGGAATGGATTCAATTGCCTTACTGGCGTTTGCCTAAAATTAATGACGTTAAAGCTGGTGACCCTGTAGTTTTCAATTATCCATCAGAAGATGTGCGCCCCATTAATATGGAAGGTAAGGTGCGCCCTATTGACAAAAGAGAGCATTATGTAAAACGATGTGTGGCTACTCCGGGTGATACATTAGTAGTAGTAAACGGGTTGGTAGAACTAAATGGCGAGCAACTGGTAATGCCGGATAGAACAAATCCTCAGACAAGCTACTTTGTGCGAAGCAAAGGACCTTTGAATGCCAAAATTCTGAAAGAACGATTTGACATCAACATGCTTAATCAACCGCAACAAATAGCCATGGGTGCCGAAGGAGCTGTAAGAAGTTTGATGGAAAATCCTCGTACCAATGAATACAGTTATCAAATCAATATTCCCGCTAAGCAGCTTGAAGAATTCAAGCAGATAAACAATATCGTTACGGTTTACCCCATTATAGCACGTAATAGTTTAAGCGATTATCCTGCTGATGTTCCACCATTCTTGATGGACACACTATATCCTAGAGCCTTTGAAGCTCCTCTTAACGAAATTGGCATAAGACGATTTGCTACAGATGCTGATTTGTTTCCAAACCCAGCCCCTGCTGGTACAGCTCCATTTGTATTTGAATGGACCCGCGATAATTACGGGCCTCTTTATGTACCAAAAGCTGGTGTAACTGTAAAGTTGAACAAAGAAAATTTATACAAGTACAGCCGCATAATTACCGCTTATGAGCACAATACCTTAGCGGTAAAAGATGGCAAGATTTTCATTAACGGTGAAGAAACCGATAGCTACACTTTTAAGCAAGGTTATTACTGGATGATGGGAGATAATCGCCATGGTTCGGATGACTCGCGCTACTGGGGCTTTGTGCCCGAAGATCATATAGTAGGAAAACCCGTTTTCATTTGGATGAGCTATGATAAGTTTGAGAGTGGACTCAAAAAAATTCGCTTTGACCGAGTATTTACCACTGTGGGAGGTGATGGTGAGCGCAAATCTTTCTTTTGGCCATTCATGGTTTTAGTAGCGTTGTTTTATGCTGGTAACTGGTGGTATAAGAAAAAGAAAAAAGCTAAAGACTAATGTCGGTATTGCTAAGCACAGCCTACCTTCCACCGGTGGAATGGTTTCAACATGTGCTTGAGCATTCCTCTGTTCGTATAGAAAAACACGAAAGCTGGCAAAAGCAATCGTACCGCAATCGCTGCTACATAATGGGTGCCAATGGCAAGCAAATGCTGAATATACCTGTAGATGGAAACAGCAAAAAAATGACCATTGGGAATGTAAAAATTAGCTACGAACAGAATTGGCAACACACACATTGGCAGGCAATACAATCCGCTTATGGTGCTTCCCCTTTTTTTGAGATTTTAGGCCCTGAGCTGCAAGAGTTTTATTCTAAAAAAGAGGAATACCTTTTTGATTGGAATGCTCAAATGATACAGCTAATGTTTGATTGGCTGCAAGTGGATATACAGCTGATACCCACAAACACTTGGCAAGCAGAAGCCGAGAATGATTTCAGGGAAACTATCCACCCCAAAAAACCGATGACAACTGAATGCAAACGATACCCCCAGGTATTTGATGATAGCCTGGGTTTTATACCCAATTTGTCAATAATCGATTTACTCTTTAATGAAGGCCCGGCCGCCTATGACTTTCTCATAACGTAGATTTGTAAATTCGCAGCTAAGAATCAAAAAGCTTGGTGGTGTCCAAGTGTATGAATCTAAAAACAATGCGAATTTTCGAGTGAATACTTGAGGAATAAAATCCCCTAATAAGGGAACAAAACCGAATGAAAAAACTTCTCTTCTTAGTCTTTTTTCTCAGCTTGTATACAGAAGCAAATGCACAACTAACTTGTGATAGTGCCTACGAGTGTAGAGTAACGGCTCCATCGGGTATGCGCATGCGTGCCCAGGCTACCACCAAATCTGATGTGGTAGCCTCTGTACCTTATGATAGTGAGGTAATAGTCTGCCCTGAAACCTTTGGTGAACTTACCGTAGATGATATCAATGGCTATTGGCGCAAGGTGATTTTTAAGTCGAAAGTAGGCTACATGTTTGACGGCTATTTGGAAATACTGGCAGTAGAAGGACAGATGGATAAAAAGTTTGAAACGATGAATACCTTGGAGGCTAATGAAGCCAAGGAAGATGAAGAGATACTTGTTGAAGAAATTACATTAGAAAAAGTAGAGGTAGTCAAAACACCTTCTACCAATTCAACCACCTTCGACCTTATTACCGAAGCGTTTAATTATTGTGGCGACATTAACAAACTGGATCCTACACTCCTTTGGTATGGCTTTTATGAAGCTGCCGAAGGTACCAAGTACAATCGTATAAGGCGCGTGGAAGTAGGTATGATGCTAAGCAAAACCAAGGTAGGTACTAAAATGGAGTTTGACATTGAAACCACAGAAAACGAGCGAAGTATGTTTTTGATTGGACTAAATAGATCTTTAGACATCGAAAGCCTTCATATTGCTGACCCTAGCGAGAAGCTCAGATATACAGGTCGTAAAATATATCCTGGCCAAGAGTTCATCCTTACTGAGCAAGACCGTTATAAGCTATCGGCTACTGGTTCAGTTTCCTCCTCAGGCCCCTGCCCCGACCTCAAAGATTACAACCTGATTTTTAGCGGAATAAGAAACGGTGAGCCGGTAAAACTTGATATAGGCAAAGAGCTGCAAAGCAAAGGCCAATGCGGAATGCCAGAAATATATTGGTATGGAGACTTTACGGGAGACGGAATTCCTGAAATTATCTTTGTATCTGTGTACGATGAAAAAAACCATTTCACCCTATTCTTAAGTGACCCCTCAGATTACAACCCTGTGCTGGAGAAACAATCAGAATGGATAATTGATAAATGTTATTAAACGCAAGTACTGAGTATTGAGAATTTAGTACCAAGTACAATCTCTCAATACTACATACTCAATACTAAATACTACCACATGCCCCAAAACATAGAATTCAACAAAAGCGAAGATCACCTGAAACTAATGGTGAGTGATATAAAAGCTAAACTAGATACCATTCACTTAGGTGGTGGTACTAAGCGTATAGAAAAGCATAAAGCCAAAGGTAAAATGACCGCTCGCGAGCGTATCGCATTTTTGCTGGATGATAAAAAACCACAAATAGAAATTGGTGCTTTTGCCGGGTATGAAATGTATGCCGAGCATGGCGGCTGTCCTGCCGGTGGTGTAGTGGTAGTAATGGGTTATCTAAAAGGAAAACTGTGTATAGTAGTAGCTAATGATGCTACTGTAAAAGCTGGCGCTTGGTTTCCTATTACAGGTAAAAAGAATTTACGTGCGCAAGAGATTGCCCTCGAAAACCGTATTCCAATTATATACCTGGTAGATAGTGCCGGAGTGTACTTGCCTATGCAAGATGAAATATTTCCTGATAAAGAACACTTTGGACGCATCTTTAGAAATAACGCCATTTTGAGCTCAGAAGGCATTACTCAAATTTCGGCCATAATGGGCAGCTGTGTGGCTGGTGGTGCCTACCTCCCTATTATGAGTGATGAAGCGCTGATAGTAGATAAAACAGGTTCTATCTTCCTTGCCGGTTCGTACTTGGTAAAAGCCGCTATTGGCGAAAATATTGACAATGAAACTTTAGGCGGAGCCACTACCCATTGCGAAATTTCGGGAGTAACCGATTATAAGAGTAAGGATGATGCTGATTGCTTAAAGTCTATTAAAAACATAGTTGACAAAATTGGTGATTTTGATAAAGCCGGCTTTAGCCGTATCAAACCCACAAAACCTGCCAAAGACGAAAAAGAGATTTATGGCATTTTG
>JAUICR010000021.1 GCA_030427785.1 Bacteroidia bacterium
ACCGGTAACCAATATGATGCGCCTTTTTTACAAAGAAGAATGGCGCATGTTTACCTGGCAAATGCCTGATAGCAATTACCAATACCAGCGGTTTGGAGTTTTTGTGGCCAACACAAAAAGAGGTATTGTGGTAACAGAGTTGGAAGATAAGGCTAGTACCGATCCTCAAGCCATGTTTAGAGTGTTAAAGCCCAACAATTGGTATGGCGCCATATACTACAAAAGCATACCGGTAAAGAAGGGCAGAAACCTGATTTTTACTTTACTGGGCTATGCGCCTGGTACTACTATCAATCAAAAAATAATAGACGTGCTGGAGGTAGATGCCAGAGGGCGTCCTAAGTTTGGTGCTCGCGTTTTTAAAATTGATGATTTTATGGATAAAACGCTCCGCAAGGCACCCATGCGCTTGATACTATCGTACGGGGCAAAATACTCTGCATCGGTAAGATGGAATGAGGATGAGAAAATGATAATAATGGATCACCTATCGCCACCGGAATTAAAGTTAAAAGGTATTTATCATTTGTATGGCCCCGATATGAGCTATGATGCTTTGTATTGGGAGAAAGACTGGTGGCACCTAAAAACGGAAGTGAAGTTTAATACCCGCCAAAACATTAAAATAGTACCGCCAGATAAGCCTACAGATTTACCTAAAAAGTAATAGAGAGATTTAACAAGATTATGGCCTAGATAAAAGCCTTTACACTAGTTAATTAGTATTTTTGGCGCCTCGCCACAAAAAGCAAAAATTTGAATATGAAAGCACATAATTTTTCTGCAGGACCATGTATCCTTCCACAAGAAGTACTTAAACAAGCTGCTGAGGCAGTTGTAAATTTTGACAACCTCAATTTATCATTACTTGAGATTAGTCATAGAAGTAAAAACTTTGTAGCTGTGGTAGATAAAACCACCGCTTTGATAAAGGATTTAATGCATGTGCCCGAAGGCTATTCAGTCATCTTTTTGCAAGGTGGAGCAAGCCTCGAGTTTGTAATGGTAGCAATGAACCTAATGAAAGCTGAAGGTGGAAAGGCAGCCTATACCAATACAGGTACCTGGGCCGGAAAAGCGCTAAAAGAAGCTAAAAATTTTGGTGAAGTAATAGAAGTAGCAAGCTCAAAAGACAAGAACTACAGTTATATTCCTAAAGGTTTTTCTATTCCTGATGGTATGGATTATTTTCACTGTACCTCTAATAATACCATTTATGGTACGCAGATTAAGGAATTTGTAAAACCAAATTGTTTAAACGTTTGCGATATGTCATCTGACATTATGAGTCGCGAAGTGAATGTGGCTGATTTTGATTTGATATACGCTGGGGCGCAAAAAAATATGGGCCCTGCTGGATGTACCGTTGTGATTGTAAAAGATGAGATTCTAGGTAAAACAGGTCGCAAATTACCTTCTTACCTTAATTATCAAATTCATATTGATAAAGAATCGATGTTCAATACACCACCAGTATATTCTATTTACGTAATGATGCTTACCATGCAATGGCTGAAAGACAATGGAGGTGTAAAATGGATAGAAGGCGTGAATAATCAAAAAGCAGCTTTGCTTTATAAGGAGATTGACAGAAATCCATTGTTTGTAGGTACTGCAGCTGTAGAAGATCGTTCAAACATGAACGCTTGTTTCTTGTTGAAGGATGAATCCTTGAAAGATCAGTTTGATGCCATGTGGAAAGCGGCAGGAATAAGTGGAATTAATGGTCACCGCGATGTAGGAGGCTATCGTGCAAGTATGTACAATGCCCTTCCGCTCGAAAGTGTGCAAGTATTAGTAGATACTATGCAGGCACTAGAGAAAGCTCAAGGCTAAAAACAACCTAAATAGATTTTTTAAATAATTTCAAAAAACAAAATGAAAGTATTAGCCAACGATGGTATTTCACCATCAGGAAAGCAAAAGTTAGAAGCAGCAGGATTTGAAGTGGATACCACAACAGTAGCCCAAAATCAGTTAGCGAATTATATTAAAGAAAATAATGTTTCAGCACTATTGGTGCGAAGCGCTACCACAGTTCGCAAGGAGTTAATGGATGAATTGAATGGCCAATTAAAGTTAATAGGCCGCGGTGGTGTAGGAATGGATAATATTGATGTGGAGTATGCACGTAGCAAAGGCATTCATGTAATCAATACTCCAGCGGCTAGTAGCCGCTCAGTAGCCGAGTTGGTATTTGCTCACTTACTTGGTATGGTTCGTTTTCTTTTTGATTCAAATCAAAAAATGCCACTAGAAGGAGACACTCATTTTAAAGTGTTGAAGAAAAACTACGGAGCAGGTTCTGAGCTTAAAGGCAAAACCTTAGGAATTATCGGTTTTGGTAGAATTGGCAGGGAAGTGGCTGCCATGGCTTATGGTCTTGGGATGAAGCTAGCTGTGCATGATAATGATCCGAACCCGGTAGAGTTGACCATTCCGTTTGCAGATGGACAATCTATCAAGACGGTAATTACCCCAGTAGATTTTGAAACAGTTTTAAAAACTTCAGATTTTATTTCGCTGCATGTTTCGGGAGCGGGTAATGCTTTGATTGGAAAGAAAGAGATTGCCATGATGAAAGACCGTGCAGGTATTGTAAATACAGCACGTGGTGGTATTGTAGATGAGGTAGATTTAATAGCTGCTTTGGATGAAGGTAAACTTCGTTATGCCGCTTTAGATGTTTTTGTAAACGAGCCCAACCCCGCCATGAAGGTGCTAATGAGCCCTTATACTTCGCTTACTCCACATATTGGAGCCGCTACTATGGAGGCGCAAGATAGAATTGGTGAAGAGTTAGCGGATCAGATTATTTCTCTTTTGAAGTAGGGAGACGCTAGTCAGTAGACGGAAGACCGAAGTTGGAAGACCGAAGTCAGTTTGATAAAATAAAAGGAAACCCGTGGTGAGAGCTATGGGTTTTTTTGTTTTCGGCTGTGTAGGTAATCAGTTCACGCCTATCTTATATTGTGCTTGGCCTAAGCTTAACTTCTTTTCTATTCAATCACCAAAAAGGACCTGTAAGAATTTGAGTTTACAGACAGCATGTAACTTCCGGCCGGTAGTGAGGAAACATCCAAGCTAGTAGTGGTAGATGTAATAATACCAGAGCTAATCAAAAGGCCTGCATTATTAGTTATTCTGTATTCTTTGCCCACAAGATGTTGATTTACCTTTAGTGTCAATTTTTCTTTTGTTGGGTTAGGGAATAGTTTTAAATCATATTCCGATAATTCATCCAGTCCTACATTAGTAGTAATGGTGAGTTTGGCCGCTTGCGTAGTGTCTGTACAAATACCTGAAGTAATTACGCATCTAAATTCCTTTCCATCATAAATAGAGGAGGCTTTAATCAATGTAAGGGTATCGGTTTGGGCTCCGGTGTACACGCTACCGTTGGCAATGCTTATATATCCTGTTGGTCCGTTTGCTTGCCATTGGAATGTAGCTGAAGGATCGTTAGAAACCACTCCAAATTTTGCACTGGTATTTACCAGCACGGTTTGTGGGCTAGGCTGGGTTGCAATTAAAGCACATACTGTAAGTTTTGCAGCCATACTGGTATCTGAACAGGTAGTGCCATCAGATACTACACAGCGAAACTCTACACCATTATACGCAGCAGTAGCCCCATTAAGGGTAAGTGTATCAGTAGTTACTCCTTGAAACATAGCTCCATTGCTGAGGTTTTGAAAACTTCCAGCGCTATTGGATTGCCACTGAAACGATAGTCCTGGTGAAGGAACATCTATTCCAAATTCTGCATTACCACCTAATGTGGTTTGATCGTCAGATGGCTGTACACTTACTGAGGCATTACAACCCGTGTATAATGCGGTAATTTCAGTTTGACTTAAAACTCTACTCCAAACTCCTAAATCGTCAATTTTGCCTGCATAATAATTGCCACCATGGCTTCTGCCCAGGCGCAGAGGCAGCGCAGCTTGTATTGCTCCGGTATTCGAATAGGTTGAGCTAGTTACAAAAACACCATTCTTGTAAATGTTCATGGTGCCATTGGCGTAAGTGCCTACAAAGTGTTCCCATTGATTAAGACCATAGGTACTGTATGCCCAAGCCCATGATGACCCTTGTTTGTTGGTCCCATATGCAATGTTTCCAGTGGCACTTGATTGAAAAATCCAAATAAAGTTCCCGCTAGCCCCACTCGATTGCATTACGGCAATACCGTATTGATTGGATGTTTTACGGGTCCAAAAAGAAACGGTGAAAGAATCGGTTTGTGCAAATGAAAATGAAGGTGAATTAACAATCATATATTGACTGCTCCCATTGTAATCGTAAGCCGAGTTGCTTGCGTTATTTCTATCTGTGGTAAGAACGGCTCCGTAGTTTGTAAAATGGTTTCCGTTGCCACTTAGGTCGTTTCCATTTCCATTAAAACTCCACCAAGCTTCAAGGCTGGTGGTAGGTACATTACCTGGTACTTGAGCCAGGGTTACCGTGCTAAGTAAGAGAGTGACAGGGAGTATAAGATTTTTCATAATGTAGATATTTAGAAATATAAATTGTGTTAATACCAGTGCTTAAATCTACTATAATTAGGAGAGAAACAATTGGTGCTAGCAGTCAAATTTACTAGGGTAAATACCTTAAATATCAACGTGTATGGATGGAGAGAAGGTGATAAAATATTTTGCTGGTATTTATATAAAAATAGTAATTGCCCTTTGCAGACAGTCTCCATTTTTATTTTTTCCTTAATTCAAAAAGGTCCTTTCTTCGGTCTCTCAAGTTTCTTACACTGCCAAACTGATTCAATTCGCGCAGCAAGTCGATATCTACATCGGCTATTAAAATCATCTCTGTATTGGTTGTAGCCTCCGCTTTTATTCCATTGGCTGGAAATGAAAAGTCGCAGGGGGTAAACACCATCGATTGTGCAAATTGGATATCCATATTATGCACCTTGGGTAAGTTGCCAACGCTACCTGCAATAGCTACATAACACTCATTTTCTATGGCGCGGGCTTGTGCGCAATGGCGCACGCGCGAATAGCCGTTTTGAGTATCAGTCAAAAAAGGAATAAACAAAATGTCCATACCCTCATCGGCTAATATTCTGCTTAACTCCGGAAATTCAGAATCATAGCAAATTAATACTCCAATTTTTCCACAGTCGGTGTCATACGTCTTTAGTGTGTTTCCACCCTGCATACCCCAAACTTTGGCTTCGTCTGGGGTAACATGTAGCTTTTCATAGCCTTCGGTAGATCCATCCCTTTTGCAGATATAGCCCACGTTATATAGTAGGCCATCTCTTAATTCGGGCATACTACCCGTAATCACATTAATGTTATAGGCAATTGCTAATTCAGAAAACTTCTTTACAATTTCCGGAGTATGTTTAGCTAATTCACGTATAGCCTCAGATTCAGGCATATGGTTATTATCCGCCATTAATGGAGCATTGAAGAACTCTGGAAATAAAGCAAAATCTGATCTATAAGCCGATACAGCATCTATAAAGTATTCGGCTTGTTGCATGAGCTCATCAAAATCTTTGTACAATCGCATTTGCCATTGAATTAAACCTAGGCGAACAATCTTCTTTTTAGTAACCGCTTTTTTAGTGGGTTTTTCATAGTAGATGTTGTCCCATTCTAGCAATACTGCAAATTCATTGGAAGATTCATCACCTTCCAGGTAGCCTTTTAAAACTTTGGAAGGGTGAAAGTCATTCGACATCTGAAAATTCAAAACGGGGTCGTGAATTTCCTTTCGTTTTACCTTCTCAATATATTGTTTAGGACTTAAGTCCTTTGCGTATTTGTGGTAGTTTGGAATTCGTCCACCAAAGGCAATGCCTCTCAAGTTTAGTTTCTCGGCCAGTTCTTTTCTATAGTCATATAATCTACGGCCAAGTCGCAAACCTCTGTATTCTGATTTTATGAAAACATCAATGCCATACAGCACATCACCATCCTTGGTATGGGTGTCAAAGGTGTAATTTCCTGTTATCTCCTTGTACGTGTGTTGTTCTTCAAATTCATCGTAATCAAGCACAATTGATAAAGCGCATCCAGCCAGCTCATTATTAATTTTAATAACGACTTGTCCCTCAGGAAATTTATCGATCAAAGATTTAATATGTTCCTCTTTCCAGTAGGAGCCTGGCATGGTAGAGTAGGCTTCAATCATGGCCTCTTTCAATTGCTTGTAATCGTCTAGGGTCAAATATTTAAGCTCTATGTTCTCTATATTTTCAATCATGTGATAAATTAATTCATCGGAAATTAGTACTAATGAAAGTGCTCCCAAAAATAGTGGTTTTATGAGCCTACCAATAGCTGAGGCACAAAATGACTAATAAAAAAAGAAAACCGATGATGGAGCAGTTTGCCAAGGGTAAGAAATAAGGGGAGGGAGTAGCTTATCTTTATTGAAATAGGTTTTTTAATCTAAAGGATAATCAATTGCCAGCACCTCAAAAACTCTATCTTCTTTGGCTAGCTTTAAGATGACTTTTTCGCCAACTTTTTTATTCGTCAAAATTCTTGCGATAGGAGAAATGAAACTAATTTTCCCTTTGGCAATGTCTGCTTCATCTACCCCCACTATTTGATATTGCTGAGGTTTTGACTGGTTACCCATTTTTAAGGTAACCGAAGCGCCAAATCTTATTTCCTCCGGTGGCTGCTCGTTTAGGTCTATAATTTTTGCCGAAGAAATTCGGCCGTTAAGTAAATGCAGTTTTGCATTTATAAAGTTGAGCGCAATACGTTTTTCGTTTTCATTAGCACCATCTATTTTATCCTTACTGCCTATAAGGTCTTGCTTTTCTTGCAGCAATTGTTGCATTCCGGTAGGGGTAACGTAGTTGGTAATGCCATCAGGCAAATCGGCTCTTGGTGGCACTATTGGAATTTCTTCCTGATCTTCTTCTCTCACAAACCCTCTGCTCATGGTTACAATATTTATTAACTACACATGTACCTTATGGCATGTGTGATATAATTAGAGAATAGAGTGTAAAGTATATTATCGGGTACAATACTCGGCCTAGGTATTTATTGAATTGCACCCCTTAATCCCGGGGTGCAATGGCCAGTATGTTTTTCTTTACTTAATGGATGTGCAGGGCCTTATTAATGCTGTTGTTGCTATTCTTCCTACTAAGATTTGCTACAAAGCCCTGAGCTACGGTGGTTTCCGTTAAAGTGTTATTTCAAATAGGAATTAAGCATCCATAGCGTTTTTTCAGTTTCAGATATATAGTCGCTCATTAAGCTCACTGTACCTTCGTCATCTGCATCAGCGGCAAGCGACAATATAAGTCGCTCTTTGGTTATTAAAGTAGAAAAATTGCTAACCACTATTTCTACACATTTCTCACCATCTGCCACGCTTTTTGATTCCTTTATCTCAGTGGTTTTTAGGTAGTCAGTATAGGTGTGCAATGGCTCACCTTCAAGAGTAAGAATTCGTTCGGCTATTTCGTCTATTTTAACAAAAGCATCATTGTATAGCTCTTCAAATTTGCCATGTAATTCAAAGAATTCCTTTCCTTTAATATTCCAATGAAATCCTCTTAAATTTTGATAAAAGATTTCATAATCCGCCAATAAAATATTTAATTCTACTACTAATTTTTCAGCTTTTTTTCTATCTATTCCTACTAGGTTTTTCATACTTTTTTATTTTGATTCAAATATAAGGATATTATCCGTCAAGCCCAATTTATAAAGGGGTTTAGCATAGGTGGCACCTAATTTTCGGTTCCTATAAAAACAAAAAATTGAAATAATTTTCTTTAAAATTTTTAGGAGCTAAGTTTTACTTCCTAAGGAGAAAAATTGGAAAGGAAAAATTGGATTTTGTGACCAAAAAAAATAATAAGCCGCCTATACATCTATGCATAGATGTTACTCTTTTTTGAGGGATGCAGCAAGCTTTAGCATTTTGCCGCTCAACGAGAATAACCATTGAAGTTGCTCCCATACCAAATGAGCCTCTTGGAGGTTGTACAAAGCCTGCTTGTCTTGTAAAATAAGTTTCTTTCTTTCTATTGAATTAAAGTCAGGAATATTTTTCTCAAAAAGAGCATTGTTTATAGAGGATGCTTTGCCTACATGGCTGGTAGCGCCTTTAAGACAGCTAAGCACAAGGTCCAAATTTGTATTAATAACTTCGGTGGTAATTTTAAACTGCTCTGAGGCCTCTGTTGTTTTATGGTTCTGGATAAAGGAACTTAACGATGCCAATGAGGCCAAAAACGTGTGGTTCAAAACCACCAGCTCATAAATGGTATCGGCACCTTTTTGCTTGGCCTTAGGCTCTTGCGCCATACGCTGAAAGGCCGAGTTCAAATTAGATGTTTCGAGGAAGGCTTCTTTGCGGGCTATATTATAAGAAGTAGGAATGTTGCCTTTTTGCTGGTAATACTCGGTGATTTCTTGTAGAAATTCCTTGTTCGCTTTTACACTTTTCTCAATGCTCTCTTTCATTTCTACTGATTCCCAGGTGGGCCAAAGCCATAACATAGCCGTGTACGACAGCCCGGCTCCCACCAGCGTATCCAGGATTCTAAATTTTATTACGCTTATCACATCAGGACTGAGGATAGCATAAATAAAGACCACACTCAATGTGATGAAAATGGCGGCTGTTCGAGCGTTTTTTTGAATCAGCGAAAGAGCCATTATCAAAGAAGCCACCCCCATGGCTCCATACACATAAAGATCCTGAACAAGAAAAACCATCCCGTAAGCAATGAGTCCACCTATTAGGGTTCCAATCAGTCGATCTTTTGCGCGATTTTTTGTGAGCCCATAGCTGGGACGCATGATTACGATTATCGTTAATAATATCCAATAAGGATTTTGAAAAGCGAAGAGTGAGCCTACGGCATATCCAATCATAACGGCCACCGCAAGGCGCAATGAATGCCTGAAAATGGTAGACTTAAAACTAAAATTTCGAACTAAAAGTAGTGGGTCATAATCTTGAGGTGGAATAAAGCCTTTGGCAGCTTTTCTATCAATTATATCAATTTCCATGGCGCTGGGTTCCCCTAATAACCATTTTATTCTTTGGAGTTTTTTAAACTGTTTTTCTTGGTACCCCAATAGGTTTTGAAGCATGAGGTATTCCTCAAAATCTAAAGATTCTTCTAATTGATCTATTGAATGTTTTACGTCCTCAAAGCATATGGTTAAACTGTCGTTATTCGGCAATTTCTTTCTGTTACTTCCCGCTTCCGAAATCAGTCGCAGTTGCTCCGACATTTTGAAAATTAAATTTTGGAACAATTTTAAATATTGCGGATGGTCGTAAAATAGCTTGTCAGTACGGTCATAATTTACAGGGTTGGCAATGGCAGTTTCCATCATTTCTACCAATTGTATAAAAACCAATAGGCGCTTGTCCTCATAATTAGACCAACCAGAATTCTTACTTGAAAGAATCAATATTTCTCTCAAGGTTTTGTGATTTTCGGTTAGGTCGCTTTGTAGTTTTAGTAATCTTCCCTGCAGCTTTGATCGGTCTTGGTGTGGACCGATTAGTTTTCCCCTAGTTTTAATAAAATCAGCTGTAAGCTCATAGGTATGGGCCAGCAATTCTTCAGTTTCTCCCTTAGGATTGATATGGTGCCATACCTTGGCCAAAAACAAATACCATAAGCCGCCAAGGCCCACCAGCAAGGCGAATTGATAAATTTCTAATTCCTCAGGATTATGACCTAGGCTAATCACCATAGCTAAAAGGCCCGAGAAGCTAATAAGCGAAGCCCTAAAACCGTAAACAGAAAGATAGGCAACAGCAAAACTGAGTATACCTAAAATGGGGAGGGGTAGCCAGGTTTCATAATGTAGATAGCTTGCAATAAAGCTGACTATTGTAACCAATAAGGCTGAAACTAAAATTCCCGTTTTTTTATGATGAAAGCTTCCACTTATATCACTAGGCGAACTCCAAAAAGCTCCAAAGCAAAGTGCTAAACCAATTTCAAAATATCCGAATTGCAAGCCCAAAACTATGGGCAATGTAATTCCAATGCCCACTAAGATTGCTCTTGAAAAACTAGTGCTTTTCAAAAACTGGAGGAGTGTCCTAGTATTTTTAGAAATAAAAAGTGTTGTGTTTTTCAAAACCATGAGGCTAAGCTACAAGCAAAAGCTAAGTTCCAAGATACCGTCAATAATACAATTTCCAATCCAGCTATTTCAGCTATGCGGAAGCGAAAAAATAAGAGAGTGTATGTGGCTAGCGTTGTGCCGAGCTGATATTTTCTTAAGAAAACAGACTCTTCAGTAGGCTTGGGGCTAAAGAGATGGAGCGTTTATTTTTTCACAGTAATCACAACCTTCCCTTTGGTGCGTCCATTGTCCACATAGCGTATCGCTTCTAAAGTTTCCTTTAGGGAAAATACCTTGTCGATACTGGTTTTTATTTTTCCAGCTTCTACAAGTTCAGCTATTTCACTGAGCTGTTTTTTATTGCCCCGCATTAATAGCAAGCTGTAATAAGCAGATTTACGCTTTATCTGTGCGGTGATTTTTCTTCTTTTCCAACTCAAAAATAAATTGGCAAAATAGTTGAGTTTCATGCGCCTGGCCGTTTCTTCATCTACAGGCCCAACCAGTGAAATTACTTTTCCACCTTTTTTAATCACATCAAAAGCGTCTTCGGTGTATTGGTTTCCAAGAGGGTCCAATACCATATCTACATCTTTTACTATGGTTTTATAGTCTTCGGTTTTGTAGTCAATTACCCTATCGGCTCCTAGCGCTTTTACCCATTCCACATTATCGGTACTTGTGGTAGTATACACGTAAGCTCCTTTGGCTTTGGCCAATTGTATGGTAAGTGAACCAACACCCCCCGAGCCTGCATGAATTAGGATTTTATCCCCAGCTTTCAGTTTTCCTCGCTTCAAAACCTGGGCGGCAGTAAGGCTTACCAAGGGCAGGCTGGCTGCTTCTTCAAAGCTGGTATTTTTGGGTTTTAGACTTACAATGTTTGCTTTTACAGCCACAAATTCTGCAAACGTGCCCTGGGAATTGGTATAGGCATATACTTCGTCTCCAATTTTGAAATCGCTTACATCTGCGCCAATCGCTACAATTTTGCCACTTACATCATGCCCCATGGTGAAGGGCAATGGCGTTTTGCTCAGCCTTTTTAATTTACCGCTTGCCACTTTAATGTCCAAAGGGTTTACACTCGCTGCAAATATTTCTACCAATACTTCATCCTTTTGGATGCTTGGTTTTTTAATTTCAGAAAGTTTAATATTCTCTGATATATCGCCATAGGTGGTAAGTTGTATCGCCTTCATATATTGCTTTTTTAGGTTAAGATTAATTTCGTGGGCGGAAATAAGTGGACAGAGCTCCCACTTATTCCCTTCATATGCTTGAAAAACCAGTGATTAAATCGCTGCTACTCCCGCCTCTGCCACAGCATGATCATTTTCTACAGAGCTTCCACTCACGCCAATGGCGCCAATAATTTCTCCTTTCGAATCCTTAATTGGAATTCCGCCTGGGAATGTTATCAGGCCTCCATTAGAGTGCTCAATATTGTATAAAGAACCGCCTGGTTGAGATAATTCTCCAACAATCCCAGTGTTCATATCAAAGTATCGTGCAGTTTTTGCTTTTTTGATAGAAATATCAAGTGAACCTAACCAGGCTCCATCCATTCTTCCAAAGGCCACCAAATTTGCTCCTGCATCCACTACAGCAATGTTCATTTTAGTGTCTATGCCAGTTGCTTTTGTTTTTGCTGCTGCGATTGCCTTTTCCGCTTGTGCTAATGTGATATTCATAATTTTTTGTGTTTGTACTTGTTATTAATTCTGAGGCAAATGTACTGAGGATGTGGAGGTAAGGGCTTACCAATACAGTCCAACAACTTATGAAATCAGTTCAATCTAGCACCACAAAAAACGTATTCAATTAGGGATTACGTCTCTTGGGCTAATTCCGAATTTATTCTTGAAGGCAATGCTAAAATTAGAGAGGTTGTTGTAACCAAATTCAAAATAGATGTCTGATGCTTTAAACTCTCCTCCTTGCAGCAATTCTTTGGCCTTTTGGAGCCTCTTGTCTTGCAGCCATTTTCCGGGAGATACTTTGTATTCCTTTAAGAAGTAACGCTTAAACGTAGAAAGACTCATATTGCATAAAAATGCAATTTCCTCCAACTTTAGGTTGGAGTGTATATGGTTTTCTACTGTTTTTTTTAAAGGCGAACTCCGATTGACAATTAAAGAATGCAGGTAGTTTTTAAACTTGCTTCCGTATTTCTGAAGGAGATACAGCATGAGTTCCTCAAATTTTACGGCAAGGAGATTTTCCATAAAAACTGCTGGAGCATCGCTAATGGTAGAAAGTGAATTGAGATAGGACGTAATGTAGGCGTCATTTCTAATAATGAAGTAAGGAGTAGGGTCTTTATCGGTTTCCTTGTGCTCAATGTGTTTCTCCAAAAATTCGTTTAATACTTTTTCTGAAAAGAAGAAGAGCTTGCAATAATAGCTGGCATCAAGGTCTAATAATTCGGTCCACAGCCAATTCCCTTTTTTAAGCAAAAGCGATTGGTCCTTATTCACTGCGACAGCAGTACCGGCAAAGTGCACTTGCTTTTTGCCCACCTGCAAAAAGCTAAACATATTCATACTCAAGTTCACCTTGCTTTTTACCACATCCTGGTTCATTTTAAAATCGTACACAAAAAGATCAGGATTCTTTTTGTAGTCCTTTATGTAGATTTCAGGTATGTTTTCTATCGGCATGTAGGTTTGTTTTTCGGCTTAGGGCTAGTGGGGATTAAGGATATATTACAGTCTTTTCAAGCTGATACCTGCAAAGTGCAGCCCTAAAATTAATGTAATTAATAGATTGGAAGTGGATTGTTTTTTTTGAATGAATGCTAAAAAAGCAAAAGCCCACTGGGGCTTTTCAGTTATTGATGTTTATACTTTGAATAAAGGTTGTCTTTGGTACGTGGTGTCGCATTAGCCCTCTGGGTCAAAAAGGCTCTTTTACAATATTGGATTCCTTTATTCCTAAAGCGCTAAGGTGCTGCAATACGGCTTCCATCATGGTTGGCGGGCCGCAAACGTAAAAATATGCCTCTCGGTTTTCCATCTGAGATTGAATAATTTCTTTGGAAATATATCCTTGTTTATAGCCGTTTTTATCTTCTTGTGATAATACATTGATAAAGCTTTTTCCCAAAAGCTTTGAGAAGAATTCATGTTCAATAATATCATCAAAAGTTTTATTAGCGAAAATTAGTTTGTTGTTGCCTAGTTTATTTTGTTTTTCAAGGTCTTTGAAAATCGAAATAAAAGGTGTGATTCCTGCACCACCAGCAATAAATACTCCTTCGCCTTTGTATTGAATATCACCAAACACTTCGCCAATCAAAAATGAATCGTTGGGTTTAAGCATTCCTATTTCTTCGGTTACGCCCTTATGCACAGGGTATGTTTTTATTAAAAACTCTAAATCATCATCATCGGGCAATGACGTAAAGGTGAATGGTCGTTGCTCTTCTTCCCAGCCAGGTTTATTAATGGCCACATCCACGGCTTGTCCTGGTACAAAAGTCAGGTCTTGTGGTTTTGCAGTTTTAATGTGAACTACATCGTGGGTAGCATAATTGATGGATTTTATTTTTACTTTTTTCATGGTAGGCTCCTTTTTAAATGTTTTTCATCACGGCTTCAGTTAGTTTATCACATCTACTGTATCCGAATTCAAACACGTTTGTATCGTTCGTCATTTCGTATAGCATTTCCTTGAGCATTTCTTTGGCGCGATGCAAACGCACTTTTACGTTAGCAACTGTAATGTCTAGAGCCACAGCTATTTCCTTCATACTCATTTCTTCCACTTCACGCATTACATATACGGTTCTGTATTTCAAATCCAAACGATCGATGGCGTTTTCTAAGAGTTGCTTTGCCTCGTTCCTTATCATTTTGTCTTGCGGATTTAATTGTTTGCTGTCTGGTATTTCTAAAATCGTATTGCTTTTAAAATCGTCAAATTGCTCGCTTAAATGAGATAATTTGCCTTTTTCGTTTATCCGTGTCAATGACTCGTTTATACCAATGCGTATTAGCCAAGTAGAAAAAGAAGAGTTGTGTTTGAACTGATACAACTTGGTGAATCCCTTTATGTAGCTGTCCTGCATTAGATCCTCAATCTCTGCCTCGTCTTGTATATAGCTCCTAATTATCCGATACAATTTTTGGTTATTTCTGCGTACCAGGATCTCATAGAGCTCTTTTTCGCCTTCGAGTATCCGATTGATAATTGCGGTTTCACTCATTTTCTGATTTTCAAAATCATTGATTCTTATTGCTTCCATACATTTTAGATAAAGAATGGGAAAAAAGGTTACAACCATTTGTAACCTTTTTTAAAATCTGCTATCAAAAGCTTGTAACGAATTATAAACACTTAAAAACAAATAACAGAATGAACTCGCATGTACAAATGATAAGAAATCTATTAAAATACACTTTTGGACTTGTGCCCATTGTGGCAGGCCTGGATAAATTTACCAATATCCTAACAGATTGGAGCCAATATATTTCTGATGGGATGGCCGGAATGCTCCCTTTTGAGCCGTCTGCTTTTATGATGATAGTAGGGATGATAGAAATTATTGCCGGTATTTTGGTTTTAACAAAAACAAAAATTGGGGCTTATGTTGTATCAGCTTGGTTGACAGCAATAGCCCTGACCCTAATTTTTAGTTGGAGCTATGTAGACGTTGCCGTAAGGGATTTGGTAATGGCTATTGCTGCTTTTTCATTAGCAAAATTGTCAGAGAACAATATGAATAATACCAGCAAATAAGAAAATGAAGCAAAACGGAAATAGTGTTTTGACTGATGAAAGATTAAACAATTGTATTCAGAGCGCAGTGGCCAAAAATCCACTGCGCGATGATGCCTTTGATGTAGTTGATAGCGCAAAGATCGAAATGATTTCAGAAAAGTTTAAAGACATTATTGAAATATTAGGTCTTGATCTTTTGGATGACAGTATAAAAGATACGCCCAGCAGAGTGGCAAAAATGTACGTAGAAGAAATTTTTAGCGGGATTAATCCTAAAAATAAACCAAGGATAGCGCTATTTAAAAATACTTACCAGTATCATACTCCGCTGATGGAATTAAATATTCCGTTTACATCTTATTGCGAGCACCATTTTGTGCCCATACAAGGCAAAGCCAATATTGCTTACATCCCGAAAAACTATGTGATTGGCTTGTCAAAAATTCACCGACTTGTAGATTATTATGCGCGAAGACCACAAGTGCAAGAACGCCTTACGCAGCAAGTTTTTCAAGAACTAGTGACCATCCTCCAAACCAATGATGTAGGTGTGGTGTTAAAAGCAAGTCATAGTTGTATTTCTTGCAGAGGGGTACAAGATGTGGACAGCTCAACCATTACTTCAGCAGTAGGAGACAAGTTAAGAGAAGATGCTTATTTGATTTCAATATTGTTTGACTTCAATAAAGCCTGATACCGGATAAATAAGTTTCTATCAATTTAGAACTAGTAATTTAAAGCTCGTTCTTATAATTATAGATTTTGAAGGGTGGAAGAACTTTAGAGTAATTCAATTTATCGTTTATTTAAGTAATAAGCTTTTACAATCGATTCACACGCTTTTGTTAATGGCTAAAACTCCCCACCCACCCATATCCACCATTCACCGACCTTTTAGTTTTTACTCACCTTTTTTCGGTTCTGTAGGTTTATGTGTCGCCTTAGTTTTGGCCTATCATTTAATCTAATCATCAAAATCAAAATATTATGACCGCTACAGAAAAAGAGTTTCGCAGTAAAAAATCGATAGCTACAGGCTTAATCATTATCACAATTGGGGTATTGTTATTCCTAAGAAAAGCAGGGGTATTGATTCCCGGTTGGGTATTCAGCTGGCAAATGCTACTAATAGGGATTGGCCTGTCTATAGGTATCAGCAGCAATTTTAAAAAGCCAGCTTCCTGGATTCTGATTGTTATCGGTAGTTTCTTTATGCTCAATGAGTTTTTCATTTATCCTATTGAGATTCGTCAATACTTCTGGCCTGTACTAATTATCATTATTGGGATAGTAGTATTGTTAAAGCCACGCAAGCATTTGCGTGCCGAGATCTTGCAAGATAATAGAGGGTCAACTTCATCTTCTGGCGAATGGCACCATAAGGATTATCAGAATATGGAAGGAGAAAGTATTGATAGTGTATCCATTTTTAATGGAATAAAAAAAAAGGTGACTTCTAAGAACTTTAAGGGAGGTGAGGCTGTGGCTGTATTTGGTGGCTCAGAATTCAATCTCCGCGATGCCGACTTCACCGGAAAAGTGCAATTGGAACTGGTAACCATTTTTGGAGGAATGAAGATTATTGTTCCTCCAGGCTGGGAAGTTCGCACCAATATCACCAGCATATTTGGTGGCGTAGAAGACAAGCGAATTTCGGCTGTAATGGTAGAACCTGACAATAAGATCTTAGTGCTAACGGGTGCGGTGATTTTTGGAGGGGTAGATATTGTAAGCTATTAATAGAAAAACCATGAGGCCAGGACCCTTGTACCAATCATAGCAGGTTGCTTAAAGCACTGGCCTCATTTCTTACCTTAGCATGCAAAACAATTATACTTTGCTTATCAATCCATTGTCCTACCGCCAAAACCTCTTGTTGTTTATTGCAACACTTTTGGGTTTGGCGGGTTTACAATGGTTAGGTATTCAGCAGTACTACTCGGTAAGTACCGCGGCTATTATTACCGATGCTCTTACGAGTTGGTTGCTTTTAGGGCTTTTTGTTTTTTTTATTGCCAACACCTTTTCCTACTATCACCCTTCGCGTGGCATTGCAGTTATTATTATAGTAGTGCCGCTCATATTAATGGCGATATGGTACCAACTTAGTTATTGGCTTTTGGGCCTGATGATAGGCGATGAAGAATATCAGCTTTTGCTTGCATCTTCCCGAATTTACAGAGCTACTGTTGCCTTTCTCATTTTGTGCAGTACCACAGTTTTTAGTCTTATGTGGTATCGGCTTGGCGAAAAAGCAGATGAAAAAGAACGAAACCAAGAAACCCAAAGACTGGCAAAGGAGGCCGAGCTTTTTAAACTCCGCCAACAATTACAACCACACTTTTTGTTTAATAGTTTAAATTCTATCAATTCGCTAATAGGCAGCCGACCAGCCGAAGCCAGAACAATGATTCAGCAGCTGAGCGACTTTTTTAGAGGAACCTTAAAGCGAGAGCAAACGCAATTTGTACCACTAAGTGAGGAGCTGGATTATCTTAATATTTATTTAAAAATAGAACAGCTACGATTTGGCCACCGCATGAAGGTACAAATGGAAGTGAGCGAAGAATTGCAACAATGGCGAATGCCGCCATTACTGCTTCAGCCAATTTTGGAGAATGCCATAAAATTTGGACTGTATGGCACCACCGATGAAATTATTATCGAGCTACATGCAGAGCAAAAAGAGAATCTACTTTTTGTAAGAGTTAGCAATCCTTATGATAAAGATATGCTGCCACCAAAGGGAACAGGCTTTGGATTGACTTCTATAAAGAGGCGTTTATTCTTATTGTTTGCTCGGCAAGATTTACTAGAAACAAAAGATGAAAATGGGAAATTCCATGTTCTCTTAAAAATACCCAAGACTCATGATTAAAGTATTATTAATAGATGACGAGCCTCTGGCTTGCGACTTGGTACAGGAATATTTGCAAGCCCACCCTACTATGGAAGTGGTAGGGCGCTGCCACGATGGTTTTCAAGGAATGAAGGCCATCAATGAGCTTAAACCCGACTTGATTTTCTTAGACATTCAGATGCCAAAGATTTCAGGTTTTGAAATGTTGGAATTATTGGAAGAACCACCCGCTGTAATATTTGCTACGGCCTTTGATGAGTATGCTATTAAAGCTTTTGAATCAAATGCAGTGGATTATCTGTTAAAGCCATTTTCGCAAGAGCGCTTTGATGCCGCCCTTCAGAAATTTATAGATAGAAAGGAAAGTAATGGGACTAATGTAAAGAAGCTATTGGATGAAACCTCGAGTGCCAATTCTAATAGGGTAGTACTGAAGGATGGGGCCAAAATTCGCATTATTCCCATTCAGGATATTGTACGACTGGAGGCAGATGACGACTATGTGAAGATTTTTACAGCAGATGGAAATTTCATGAAAAAGAAAACTTTAACGCATTTTGAAAATACATTGTCCAAGGACTTTTTTGTGCGTGTACACCGTTCGCATCTTATCAATATTAGCCATATTTCACGCATTGATCCGTATGAGAAAAATAGCCACGTAGCCTTGCTAAAAGATGGGAACAGAATACCCGTAAGCCGAACAGGTTTTCAGGTTTTGAAAAGCGTATTGAATTTGTGATTTTACACCAATCCTCCAAGTATTATCTGCTGTAAATAATTCTAGCAAAGAGCACAAAGTAGTATCTGTGTAAATCTGTGTTGTAAAGTATCACGCAAAGTCGCAAAGAAGCTGAGTTTACCTGTAGTAATGATTCACACAAAGAACAAAAAGAATCATCTGTGCTAATCTGTGGAATCTGTGTTGTAAAGTATCACACAAAGCCGCAAAGAAGCTGAGTTTACCTGTAGTAATGATCCACACAAAGAACAAAAAGAATCATCTGTGCTAATCTGTGGAATCTGTGATAAATAATTCTATCCGTGTTAAATAGTATCACGCCAATCGCCCACGCACTATCTACAATATCACTTTGGTGGCCCCGCAGATAGTATACCCACCTTTAAGTTTTCTATCAATTGAAGAGAGCGTTTAATCCGTGTATCTACAGTTTTAGCAGAAACTATATAGTGTAGAAAACTTCTTTGCATACCGGGTTTTAAATTCCTAAAAGCTTTGTCACCTTCAGGGTCTTGCAACATTACTTCGGCAAGTTCTTCGGGCATTTCATAGCCAAATTCGGTTTCATCCTTTTCAAGCCATATTTCTATGATTTCACCCATTTCTTTTTTGGCATCTTTTAAAGTGCTTTTTCCAAGGGTAATTAGCGTTTCGCCATCTTTATTTCGTTTTAATGCACGATGCAATTTGATACCATTATCAAAATGTATAATCACCCGCAGCATGTTTTGATCTCCCAATAATCCATCACCTATTTCCAAAGGAATATCTAGAATCGGGTAATTTCCAAATCCTGATTTTTGGTTTGGTCTTAATTGTGTTTTGAATTTTTTGCTAAAAGGCATAGCCATGATTTTGTTCAAAGTTCGAATCTTTTTCCAATAAAAAACTCCAGGCATTGCTTGTTTTCCTATTCACTCCCAAAAATCTCCCGTTCATTCTTTTTAGCTTTAGCCAATTATAAAGATTGTAGAGGTTTGATTCATATTTAGAAAAAATCAAAACAATTTAAAAACCTAATTTGATGAAAGGTCAAGCCATAATTCTACTATTCTTATTCTCCTTAGTGGGTTCAGTTCAAGCTCAATCGTTTACTCAAAACATTAGAGGACGGGTGGTAGACAAACAAAGCCAAATGCCCTTGCCCGGAGTAAATGTGATTTTGGTAGACGAACCAGGATATGGTACCGTTACAGACTTTGATGGGTATTACGTGCTCAATGATGCACCGGTAAAGCGTGTTACAATTGGGTTTAGCTTTATTGGGTACCAGCCTGTGCTGATGCAGAATATTGAGATTAGTAGTTCAAAAGAGCTAGTGCTAAATGTGGCCATGCTTGAAAGCGCTGAGCAGCTGGAGGAGGTAATAGTCACGGCAGATGATGATCCTGAAAGAGTTCAGAATGAAAGGGTGAATGTTTCTGGACGTACTTTTTCTGTAGAAGAAGCTAACCGTTTTGCAGGAGCATTACAAGACGTATCGAGAATGGCCAGCAACTTTGCAGGAGTGCAGCGAGCTAATGATGCTACAAATGATATCGTAATAAGAGGCAACTCACCAAATGGACTTATCTGGCGAATGGAGGGAATTGATGTGCCAAATCCCAATCACTTTGGTGGGGTAGGGGCTACCGGAGGGCCGGTAAGTATGCTGAATAATAACGCACTTGCCAACTCTGATTTTTTGACAGGCGCCTTTCCAAGTGAGTATGGCGATGGTATTTCGGGAGTTTTTGATTTGAGACTGAGAAATGGAAATTATGAAAAGCATGAATTTCTCGGTCAGATGGGCTTTAATGGGCTGGAGCTTGGAGCCGAAGGGCCAATCAATCGTGAAACTAAATCCTCTTATTTGTTCAACTATCGCTATTCTACCCTGGGTTTAATGTCAGCCCTGGGAATCGATTTTGGCACAGGAACCGCTATTCCCGAATACCAGGATCTGAATCTTAAGCTCCACTTTCCAAGTAGCAAGAGGGGAACTATAGATGTATTTGCGTTTGGAGGAATTAGTTCCATCGAGTTTTTGGATAGCCAGAATGATGAGGATGAAAATGGAGGTTTTTACAGCGACCAGCAAGATTTGTATAACGATGTATACACCGGAGTGATAGGAGCTTCACATCAGTATTTTTATAACAAAAATTTGTATTCAAAATTTACGGTAGCCCTTACCACGATTAGTAATAAGACAAGCGTGGATACTTTGAATCGCGATGGAACACAGCTGACGCCAACTTATAGACAGAAGTTTAAAGAAGACAATATTCAGTTTAGCGGATTGATTAATAAGAAATTTAATTCGCGTCATGTAGTACGTGCGGGTGCCTTTGTTACTTACAAAAATTTTGACTTGGCAGATAGTACTTATGATGGGGATTTACCAGGGTTTAGAACCTTAAGGAATCAAAATTCAGATGATATGCTTTTTCAGCCGTATGCAAATTGGCAGTATAGGCTAGATGATAAATGGGAGATGAATATCGGATTGCACAGTATGATTTTGGCTTCAAGTGCCAATTATTCCATTGAGCCACGGCTGGGAGTTACCTATCAACTTAGCCCAATGCAGAGCCTAAATTTTGGTTATGGAAAACATAGCCAGCAATTGCCATTGGTGATAACTTACAACAGCCAGTTGCAGCCTAATGGGACTTATACCACTCCCAACCTGAATTTGGATTTTACCAAAAGTCATCATTTCGTTTTGGGTTATGATAGGATGATGAAACGTAGATTACACTTTAGATCAGAGGTGTATTATCAATATGTTTATGATGCCGTTGTAGAGCAACACCCAAGTTCATATTCTTCGTTAAATACGGGTAGTTTTGATTTCTTCACACCAGATTCTGCCCAATCAGGTGGGCGCGGTACTAATTATGGTCTGGATGTCACATTAGAAAAATTTATGGACAGAGGGTTTTACTTCTTGTATACGCTGTCCCTTTTTGAAAGTAAGTATAAGGGAAGTGATGAGGTATGGCGAAATACGGCTTTCAATGGAAATTATGTGACCAACCTGCTAGGAGGGAAGGAGTTTGTGCTAAAAGGAAAAAAGGCAGAAGCCAAAAAAAGAAATACCATTACGGTAGACGGAAAAGTGACATTTGCCGGTGGGCAACGATACACGCCTATTGATTTGCCTGCATCTATACTAGAGAATGAAACGGTGTATGATTATGACCATGCGTATGGTTCGCAATTCGACCCATATTTCCGATTGGATATTCGCATAGGCTTTAAGCAAGCAGGAAAATCAGTAACACAGGAGATTGCCTTAGATATACAAAACCTAACGGGACATCAAAATCCTTTTGGGGTGAGCTATGACCCCTCTACGCAAGATGTAGAAACGACCTATCAACTAGGTATATTCCCAATGATGCTATACCGAGTTACATTCTAAATAAATTCTGTAATTATGACCATTAAAGAAAACACAATTTGAATCTTAATTTTTTAAAAGGAAAGTTCAACAAGAAAGATTTGCTGGCAGTATTGGTAATTGCAGTAGTGCCCGTGCTTATTGAAAATATTCGCGATTTGTTTTATCAAGTGGGCCCGGTTCTAGAGCCAAATTTGAGAATTGTGTATGCATGTATGGGTTTTCTTTATTCGCTCATTATTACCAGTAGCTTGTATTTTGGATGTCTAACGGTTTTTCATTTCATGAATGAAAAATTTCCTTGGAATGAGAAGCCCGTAAAAAGGCTAGTCATTCAGTTTTTCCTATTATTTAGCTACGCCACATTTGTTCAATTTGTAGTACTACTTCTTTTTTCGCTCAGTCCGCTTTATTCCGATATCAATACAGACTCAAAATTCTTTTTTGAAAACATATTTTTCGGAAATACAATCACTTTGATTGTATCTATATTGGTAGAAGGTGTGTATTTTTTCAGGAGATGGAAAGAGAGTTTGCTGCTGGCAGAAAGGATGAAACGCGAAAATCTGGTAAGTCAGCTTAATTCGCTTAAAACACAGCTCGACCCACATTTTTTGTTTAATAGCCTGAATGTACTCTCCACCTTAATAAAAAAAGACCCTGAAAAAGCTGAGCAGTTTATTGCTGATTTTGCCAAAGTGTATCGCTATGTTTTAGATGTAAAAGATGAAATGGTGGTAACCTTAAGCTCAGAACTTAAATTTTTAGAATCATATACAGCCCTCCAAAAAATAAGATTTGGAGATGCATTGCAATTAAAAGTTAATATTAATCCACGGCCCATGACTTTGTACTTGCCTCCCTTGTGTTTGCAAGAGTTGGTGAGCAATGCGGTGAAGCATAATGAGGTGTCAAAAGAAAAACCACTTGTTGTGGAGATTTTTAATAAGGGCGACATTCTGGTGGTGAGGAACAATTTGCAAAGGAGAAATGAACCCGAAAACTCCACCCAATTAGGATTAGAAAATATTAGAAAGCGTTATTCTCTTTTGAGTGGTCAAAAGCCAATGTTTGAAATCAGAGAAGAGAGTTTTGTTGTGGAACTACCACTATTAGAAATCGAGTCCGAATGAAATATCTAATCATTGAAGATGAGGAATTGGCTGCAGATCGCTTAAGAGTGCTGGTGCAAAAACAAAGGCCGGATTGGGAGTTGCTGCAAGTTATCCCTACCGTGCGCCAAGCGGTAAAAAGTTTGTCAGGGTTAAAACCAGATTTGATTTTCTTGGATATTCATCTTTCTGATGGAAACTCATTTTCAATATTTGATCAAATAATAATTGACATTCCTATCATATTTACCACTGCTTATGATAGTTATGCTCTTAAAGCCTTTGAACTAAATAGCATCGATTATTTACTAAAACCTGTAAACGAAGCAGACTTAAAACGAGGTATAGAAAAATTTGAAAATAGGTCAGGCCATAGTGCAGAACCCGATTGGAAAAAAATACTATCAGATTTAAAACCGAGTTACAAAGACAGGTTTATGGTAAGCACGGGCTCAAGGATAAAGAGCTTGCCGGTAGATGAAATTAGCTTCTTTTTTGCTCAGGGCAAACACACCTTTATTATAGACCAAAGCCTCACACAGCTAAACGACCTACTTAATCCCAAAAAGTTTTTCCAAATCAACCGCCAGTATATTGTTTGTTTTGACTGTATAGAGGAAATGATTCCTTACTCGAAAAGTCGTTTGAAAATAATCACAAAAGTAGATACACCCACCGAAGCGATAGTGAGTGTGGATAGAGCGCCAAAATTTAAAAAGTGGTTGGAAGGGGAGTAAATTAATACTGGTCAACCAAAATCTTTTTGGTGAACACCTGATTTCCCATTTCTAACCGAACAAAATAAACTCCAGGTGCTAGTTGACTTAAATCTACAGACCTAGTCTCAGCAGAAAGCTTTTTGTATAATATTTCAGATCCATTAGAGCTAAATATTCGCAGCCCCCCTTTTTTAATAGGTGTGTCCAAGATGAGCAATTGTGAATATTGAGCATAGTGGAAATCAATATCGTTGAAAGAATGCTGCTCTGGTAAACTCAGCACAGGGTTGGAATAACAAGTGTCATTTGGTTTGCGACTATATATCTTTTTCACATTTTCAGAAACGCATAGCAATACCCCCATGGATGTAGTGTCGCCCATTACACTGGGTGTGTTGATTAAGCCCGTAGAGCCTATGCCTTCAATCCATTTAGTTTCATGATAATTATTTTGGTTATCCGTGCCATGTAGGTAAAACACCTTTCTGCTGGTTTGTTCAAAGGTTTTGAGTACAATACTATCAAGATGAAAATAACCTTGAATAAAAGAAACTGGAGAAACAGGGTTTTTTAGATAAATACTATCACCTATTTTCAAGCTATAATCATAAAGAAGAGTTTCTTCTAGCACAGGGCTTCCATCATCTATAAGCAGAAATACCTGCTTGGTTTGAATATTTTCTCTCAGGAAGAAGTTTTTATTATAATGATAGCCATCAAGTACTTTGTAGGTTCTGTTATTAAGTACAGTATCAGAAGCAAAATAGTAGTAGTCATACAAGCAGTTACCAAATTCACAAGTCTTTACCAGCCATTCTTTGCTTTTGCTAATAGTTGGATGATACTGAGCATGAAGATGAAATGAGAAAACACTGAATAGAACTATTAATATTTTGGTGAGCTTAATTTCCATGAGATATTGAGAGTTTACCAGTAATCAAGGGTAAAAGTAGCTAAAAATATTCCGGGCCTTGTCAATTGACAGAATCCTAGTTTTAGGCGCAAAGAGTGTTCTCAACGCTATTGGTGAAAAAAAAGAAGGGTGTCCTAAATCTTCTTTTTAAATCAAACTTTTTGTGGATGCACAGCAATAGGTTGTAGCAGTTTTAAAGCCTCGTCTACAGTCTTTACATCGCCAAAACTTAAG
>JAUICR010000265.1 GCA_030427785.1 Bacteroidia bacterium
CCGCTAAACATTATTTACGAAGACAATGATGTAATTGTACTTAATAAAACAGCTGGATTGGTGGTTCACCCAGGCTATGGAAATTTTGATGGGACCTTGGTAAATGGACTTGTTTTTCATTTTAAGAATCTTCCGGGAGTAGATGAAACCAGGCCAGGCCTAGTGCACAGATTGGATAGAGACACTAGTGGTATAATGGTAGTGGCCAAAAATGAATTCAGCATGGCGCATCTTGCCAAGCAATTTTTTGACCGTACTTCTAAAAGAACCTACCACGCCCTGGTATGGGGAGATATAGAAGACAGCGAAGGCACTATAACCGGAAATATTGGTAGAAGTAAAAAAAACCGAAAAGTATATACCGTGTGCGAAGACCCAGAAGAGGGAAAGCATGCAGTAACCCATTATAAAGTTTTACAACGATTTGGATATACTACTTTGGTAGAATGTAGATTAGAAACTGGCCGTACGCATCAAATAAGGGTACACATGAAGCATATAGGTCACACGCTTTTTAATGACAAAGAGTATGGTGGTGATAAAATATTAAAGGGAACCACTTTTACCAAATACAAGCAATTTGTTCAAAATTGTTTTGACGTGTGCCCTCGTCAAGCTTTGCATGCCAAAACTTTGGGCTTCACACATCCTAAGACTGGAAAGTTCTTATCATTCGATTCGGAAATACCAAGCGACATGAGCGCCCTAATCGATAAATGGGAAAAATACGCCACACACAAAATAGATTGATTCGGTAGTTCAATCTGTATTCATTCTTAGAAATTTCTGTCGTAAACTTGTGGTACATGAAAAGAAATTCTATTACCATAGTAGCTGCCATTTCTGTTTTGGTTTTTGCCCTTAGCAGATGCAAGAAAGAGGACTGCCCTCCACCCGATAGCTGGAGCCCCACCTACTATACATTAAAAGTACCTGCAGGCTTCCCTGAGCCCAATATTCCCGCTGACAATCCTATGACATATGAAGGTATTGAGCTGGGTCATCGTTTGTTTTTTGACAAAAGATTTTCGAGTGACAATACACTCTCCTGTGCCAGCTGCCATCATCAATCTTTCTTTTTTGCCGATTTGCCCGATCGCAAAGTATCTACTGGTGTAAATGGCGCTCAAGGCAAAAGGAATGCAATGGTGATTTTCAACCTTGCCTGGCAAGAGCATTTCTTTTGGGATGGCAGAGCAATGTCGTTAGAAGAGCAGGCCCTGATGCCCATAGAAGACCCTACCGAGCTAAATAATACTTTGCCAGTGGTAGTAGCAAGACTAGAAGCCGATAGCCTTTACCCTTCCTTATTCAAAGCAGCATTTGGCGATGAAGCAATTACACCTGAGCGCATAGGAAAAGCTATTGCACAGTTTGAAAGAACCATAATTTCTTCCAATTCCAAATTTGACCGAGTGGAACGCTTAAAAATAGAACAGTACACCCCCGAAGAACAATTGGGTAGAGATATGTTCTTTACAGACTTTACCCCTTCAGGTATACGCGGTGGCGACTGCTTTCACTGTCATGGATCTGTAGAAACATCGTATCTGATGGGTGCTTTTGGGAGAGACAATCAGTTTAAAAACAACGGACTGAACGCTACCCACGTTAATGACAAAGGCCGAGCTGATGTTACAAATTTGGCATCAGACGAAGGCAAGTTTAAAGTGGGTACCGTAAGAAATATGGAGTGGTCATTCCCGTATATGCACAATGGAAGCATTGCTACTATTGCTGATCTTATAGAGTTCTACAATTCAGGCGTTCATGAGTTTAGCCCTAATATTGACCCCAATATGAGTGTAAACGGATTTGTGGACAAAAACTGGACACAAGTTGAAAAAGGCCATTTAGAAGCATTCCTCATGACTCTTACCGATGACTCCTTGCGTTTTGACCCAGCATTTCAAGACCCTTTTGAAAAATAATTAGCGGCCCGCATTTTTTACGCGCACTACTTTTTTAGTTTCAAAAAACTCTTCGGTAAAAACACTTGGTATATCGTACACCTTTACCCCTCTGATACCTGACAATTCTTCGCTAAGATCACCACCTTTGAGGTACCATACACTATGGGGTACTATTGCCGACTTCGGAGTTTTTGTAAGTTTCTTATTTACCCAACCCAAAAACTTTGGCATTTGGGTAACCGCTCGCGAAACCACATGATCAAAATTAGATTTTAGCTCTTCGGCTCGCTTGTGATAGGCCGTTACATTCTTTAACCCCAGTGCTGAGCTCACCTCTTTTACCACAGTAATTTTTTTACCAATAGAATCTACCAATGTAAAGTGGCAATTAGGAAACATAATTGCTAATGGTATACCTGGAAAACCACCGCCAGTGCCTACGTCCAAAATAGTAGAACCATACTCAAACTGAGCAAACTTGGCAATGGCCAAAGAGTGGAGAACATGACGCTCATAAAAATGCTCCATATCCTTGCGGCTAATCACATTTATTTTTTCATTCCACTGGCCATACAGGGTAGATAATTGCTCAAATTGACGCAATTGACTTTCAGTCAATTCAGGAAAATACTTTTTTATCAATTCCATTTTTGTGGCCTTGGAGCCCATTTGTTTTGAACATGAATAATTGCCAAAAATACCACTACCAAAAACTCCCATAAAGGAAAGAGTAGATTTATATTTTTCTGATGCATCCTTCTGGTGATATTGCGATAAGCTATACCTTGTAGAATAAACTTAGCTGCTGCCACTATTAACAAGCTCATCAAAATATCCTCAGAAAAATTGCCGACAAAAAGCAACAAAGGAATGAGCAATAAATAAAATATCATTTGGGCCAAGCCGAATGAACCGAGCAATAAGACCGTTGATAACCTATAATGTACGGAAGTGGAATAGTGTCTTCTTTTTTGTTTCCACCAAGCGCTAAAACTACTAGGCCCATTAGAAAAAGTAAATGCATCTGAATGAATTTGAAGCTCCGTATTTTTTGAATTAGCTACTTGTGATACAAACAAATCATCATCGCCCGAGGGTAGATGAAGATGATCTTGAAAACCCGAAGACTCTTGGTATAATTTGCGCGAATAAGCCATATTTCTTCCAACACCCATATAAGGGATTCCAGCTAAGGCAAAGGAAATATAGTGCTGGGCCGTTAGTGCCGTTTCGTATTGCACCAGTTTACCTACAAAGCTCGATTCGTAATAATAGGGACTAATACCTATGACCAAATCACATCGAGAAAAACCACTGGCCATTTTAGATAACCAATGCGTACTGGAGGGCTCACAGTCAGCATCTGTTAATAAGAAGTAATCGTATTGAGCATTTTTTATACCCAATTGCAAAGCCTGTTTCTTACCCACATAATCGCTCTTTTCACTCTCCACAACTCGAAGATTCGAATATTTTTGGCCCAAAGAATAGAGCACAGCAGACGTGGCATCCGTACTTCGATCATTTACCACTACTACCTCAAATTGGAAGTAGATCTGCTCCAACACTTTTGGCAGATATCGTTTTAAATTTTCTGATTCGTTTCGAGCACAAATAATTATGCTTACTGGTTTTTCAAACTTTTGGAAAGTTGGATTCTTATAAAAAAGAAGCCGCCAATGAAAAAAAAGGTAAAAGGCTAAAAGGTATAAAGTGGCCGCCAACCACAAATAAAGCAAGATAATCACAGGCCAAATGTAAAGCCTTAATTCATGATGCTAAACCGTATTTTTGCCCGCTTATAAAAAAGCTGGATTGCAATGACTATTACTTTCAATCCTGATCAAAATTATATTACGCTAGATGGAATTTAAGCTAGAAGCAAGGGACACGGGATCAAAGGCTAGGGCCGGAAAATTGCAAACCGCACATGGCACTATCGAAACACCCATTTTTATGCCCGTGGGTACAGTAGCCTCAGTAAAAGCTGTTCATCAAAAAGAGCTGAAAGAAGACATAAAAGCACAAATAATACTTGGCAACACCTACCACCTGTACTTGCGCCCTGGCACCAGCATAATGGAGCAA
>JAUICR010000022.1 GCA_030427785.1 Bacteroidia bacterium
TTATACCCTTATTTACTGGCGAAATGTCTGGTTCTGATGAATTTGTGGGTTTTGCCATCGTAGTATTGGTCTTGGGTCTTACACTCTTTTTACTTCTCAAAATGAAAACAGAAGTCCGCATTATGCCCGATCAAGTGAGTTATAAATTCAATCCTTTTATTAATAAAAGTAGAGAGATTAAACTTTCGGAAATGAGTTCATGGTCAATACAAAATCATAAGTGGATTCACGGCCTTGGGTATAAAGTAACTTTGGGAGGTGGAAGGGTGTATGTAATGAGCCCAGGCAAAGTACTTGCCATTACTACCAAAGATGGCAAGAGTTTTAGATTTGGAATAAACAAACCTGAGGCTGTACAGCGTTTCATAGCTGAACACTGGGATCAAAAGGAAAGCACCTATGGCTAGTAAAAAAGCATTTGCACTACGTATAGATGAAGACCTATTGAAGGCTGTAGAAAAGTGGGCTGCAGATGAATTTAGAAGCAGCAATGGCCAATTGGAATGGATAATAAACAAAGCGCTAAAAGAGGCCGGTAGACTTAAATAGTCTACTGTGCCTTATTCCACACCTTTATTTCGGTTTCTAAGTCTACGCCTTCTAATATTTCTACGTTAATCCCGTCTGACAAACCTAGTTTCACATCTCGCTTTTCAAACTGCTGATCGCCTACTACTACCTCAATAAATGGCTTGCCATTATCAAATTGTACAAGACCCTCTTTGATACTCAGCACCGAATCTCTTTTTGATAAAACTATATCCGCATTGGCGCTATAGCCCGCTCTTATAAAATCAGCAGAATCGAGCTTTACTCTAGCTTTTATTACAAACTGGATGGCTCCATTCTCTTCTACTCCCTTGGGTGATATATACTCCAATACCGCCTCAAATTGCTTGTTTTCTATTGCTCCTACCGTAAGTAGAATGTCCATATTCTCATGAATTTTACCCACTTCCGATTCGTCAATCTTACCTTCAAAAATCAAATCGGTCATATCAGCAATACTGGCTATGGTAGTTCCTTCATTAAAATTGTTACTCTCTATTACTTGATTCCCCACTTTAATGGGAACATCCAGCACCATACCTGGCACGGTAGCTTTTACCATAGTAAGTGAGGCAGAGCCCATTTTTTTGCTCGCTCCTTCTTTCACGATGGTCAAATTGTCTTTGGCTGCCTCCAGTTCTTGTTGTGCGTTTTTAAAACTCAATTGAAACTGCTGATACTCTGCTTTTGAAATTACATTGTTCTCATAAAGCCCTTTATTTCTATCAAAATCAATTTTAGCATTATCGTAAGATAGCTTGGCCATTTCCACTCTGTTCTGCGCATTATTTAGCGAAACCATATCAGGTATAATCTGAATTCGAGCTATCTGCTGGCCAGCCTTTACTTTGTCTCCAGCTATCACATATACTTCGGTAATAATTCCACTCACTTGCGGTTTTATTTCCACTTCTTCTCTAGGGATAATACTTCCCGTAGCTACAGATTTGTTTACTATGGTTTGATAGGTAGGCTTATCAGAGCCATACACTGCGGGGGCCTTTTGCGACTTTTGATAAAGGTAAAACAGCGTATATCCAAAAATTGCAAGGATGGCCAATAATATGAAGATTCTAAAAAAACGTTTCATGTAAAATATCGTGTATTATTTTTTTTTACTCGTAGTGCAAAGCCTCTACTGGTTTTACTTGTACTGCTTTTCGCGAGGGAATTATACCTGCTACAATTCCCGCTATTACTAAAATTACTAGGGCCCCCAAAATGGTGGGCAAATTAACTCCCGGATTTCTAAAATAACCAGCCTCAGTAGAAATATTAGCCATGGCATAGGATAACAACTCCAGCGCCCACACACCAGCTATGATACCCAGTATACCCGCTGCTAAGGTTAAAACTATTGACTCTAACAATACCTGCTGCATCACCATCCAAGGCGAGGCACCTATGGCTCTTCGTATACCAAATTCCTTTGTTCGCTCCTTTACTATTACCAACATAATATTGCTTACCCCAATGGCACCTGCCAATAATGTAAGTGTACCTACAATTAAGGAGAGTAGATTAATTCCTGTAAACAGGCTAATCAATTGGTTATACGTTTTCTCAAGATTATAGCTTCCAAAAGCCATAGCGTCTTCGGGGTGAATTTTATGCCTTTGTTTTAAAATAGTTTTTATGTCTTCTCCTACTTCAGAAACCGGGACACCTGGTTTTGAGGTAAAACTAATCCAGCCTATAATATCGCCATAGGCATAGGCGCGCTGAAAGGTTGTGAGCGGAATTATTATCGTTTTTTCTTGCTGTTCAGATCGGTTTGCATCTGACGAAACTGCTGAGAACAGCCCCACTACTTTATAGTTTATTCCCTGGGCTTTGATGTAAGACCCTAACACTTCTTCGCCCGGCATATACAGTGCATTGTACACCTCAATACCTATGATACATACTTTGCGCTTCTCTGCTATATCATTATCATTTATATAGCGCCCTTGCAAAATTTTTACGGGTTGAATTTTTACCATTTGAGGATAATCTCCAGAAATACTAAATGCCCCCGTTTTTACTCCTCGGGTTACATTAGATGCACCTCGGTGCCCACCTGCTTGCGCTCTAGGCGAAATAACATCCAGATTGGGAACTCCCTCTTGAATGGCAGGAATGTCGGCATTTCTAAAATTGATTCGCCTCCCCGCCTTAAAACCCTTGTAGGCCTTACTAGTTGGCATGGTCCACATAAACATACTATTGGTGGCATTACCCGCAAATCCAGCGGTAGTACCATTTTTCAAACCATTGCCACTACCTAGCATTATTACCAACATGAATATACCCCAAAACACGCCAAAGCCCGTAAGGAAGGTGCGCAACTTATTGCGACCAAGTACCACTGCTATTTCATGCCATAGGTCTCTATTCATACTATTCTTCTTTTAGGGCTTCAATGGGCCTAATCTTGGCCGCCCAGCTTGCCGGAAAAAAACCTGCCAATCCTCCTGCCACTACCAATATACCGAGGGTAATCAGAGCTATTTCAAAGTTTACTTCAGGGTTTTTAAAAAAATCATGGTTTACATACTTACCTGCCGTATTTACTATCCATACCCCCAGCACCAAACCTATATAGCCTGAAAAAGTGGTAATAAAAACAGACTCTTGAATAATTAGCTTAACTATGGAACCCGGAGTGGCTCCTAGAGCCTTTCGAATTCCTATTTCGCGCGTTCTTTCTTTTACCACTATCATCATAATATTGCTTACACCTATAATACCCGCTATGATGGTAAACACGCCAATAATCCACACAAACACTTGTATGCCGCTAATAGCGCCCATGATGTCTTTCATTCTTTCCTGCCTGTTCCAAATTCGTAGGGCACTTTGGTCATTTGGATCAAAGCCATGCACCAGGGCCAACTCTTCGCGTATTTTAGTTTCCAGCTTTTTACTTTGGTCTAAACTGTAGTTTTCATCATACGCTACTATTACACGGGTCAAATCTTTTGGATTTCTACTCAATGATTTTTGAGCCACATTTACTGGTACATATACATTATCTTCTTCATCCTCTCCACCATCATCGCTGTACACTCCTACCACCTGAAAAAGCACCCCATTTACTCGAATATATTTATCTAAGGGATCCTGATCCGGCAAAATCTCCTTAGCCACCCGTTGCCCTATTACCGCTACTTTTCTCGAGTCCTGAATATCTTTATCATTAATATACCTACCCATAAGTACATGGTTATTCTCCATACCTTGATTGGCTGGATGTACTCCTCGCACTTCAAAACTGCCGGTTTCTTCGCCATGCACTATTTGGCTATTCCAAAAATTTCGGCTGGCACTAGATGCTATAACCTCCGGCTCTCTGGTACTTAAATAATCGTAGTCTTCATTTTGGATGGTAATGCTTCTACCAATATTATAGCCTTGGTAAGGCACAGAAGTACGCCCGCCATTTATCCACAGGCTATTTATAGCATCGCCCATAAACTCACTACTCGCACCATTGTGCAAGCCTTGCCCGGCTCCTAGCAGTATTACCAGCATCATGATACCCCATGCTACGCTAAACCCAGTAAGAAAGGTGCGTAGCTTATTCTTTCGAATGGTGCTAAATATCTCGTGCCAATTATCTAGATCAAACAAAACTGCTCTATTAAATTTTATTGGATAATGCTGCCTGCTCAGCGCCCGAAACAATCAGGCCATCTTTCATTAGGATAATTCTATCGGTCATTTCAGCAATGTCCTTTTCGTGAGTCACTATCACCACGGTAATTCCTTCTTCCTTATTTATTTTTTTAAAAATATCTAGCACCTCATAAGAGGTAACGCTATCGAGAGCACCAGTGGGCTCATCAGCCAATACTACTTTAGGATTTGTAATTAATGCTCGCGCTATGGCCACACGTTGTTTTTGACCTCCTGACAATTCATTGGGCAAATGATGAGCACGATCTGCCAGGCCTACTCTATCCAAATACTCCAGAGCCAAAGCATTACGCTTAGCTCGGCTTACACCCTGATAATACAAGGGCAGGGCCACATTTTCCTGAGCATTTTTGAATGAAATCAAATTGAAGGATTGAAAAACAAAACCCAAAAACTTATTTCTGTATTGGGCAGCTTTCTTCTCTGATAAGTTTTTCATAGACGTACCTGCCAGCATATACTCTCCTTCATCATACGAATCGAGAATACCAAGAATATTAAGCAATGTAGATTTACCGGAACCTGATGAACCCATAATAGATACGAGCTCACCATCTTCTATGGTAAGGTCTATACCTTTTAAAACTTTTAGGGGTTTACCACCGGTAAAATAGGATTTATGAATCCCTTTGAGATTAATCATAATTCTAGGAAAATGTGGTAGCGAAAAATAGGGTTTGCCAAAAGTAAAGAATAACTAGGGCTTTTCAGCACTTACCTTTTTTTGATAGTAAAATGCCGGTATAAGAAGCATCATCAGCACAGGATTCATTACAATACGATGTAAATGCGATAGCATAGACGAATAGCCTTCGGGTCTATTTATATACAGTGCCAAATAGATAGGCAGTAAAACAAGCATTCCAAAAATCATTACTGCAAAGGCAAATCGGGCATATTTTTTTTCATAAAACAAACCGTAGATAAGCGAAATAGCACAAAGATCATTGGCCACGTACCTTAAGGTTTTGTTCACTACAAATGGTAGAGGCTCTACAGTAGCTACCGAGCTAGGGTCAATATATTGCGGTGCCGAAAACCTGAAAAACACAGAGTAAAAATCAAGATAACTTTGAAACACATAGATAAGAACCAAGCCCACCGCTCCTACTACAATTAGTTGTATTCGCTTGGCATTCATGCTTCCTTGGTTTTTTTAGCTGTAGTTTTCCCCGAAAACTTAACAGCCCACAAATACCACAATAAAAGAACTGCCAGGTAAATGGATGCTGTGAAAAAGTACTTATGAAAAAAATGAAATGCCTGCCCACCCATCTCTACATTCAATAGGCTCAACAACATCAACCTACCAATATTAGCCAGATGAATAAAAAGTAAACCTGCCGGAATAAAAATTACAAGATTTAACAATTTGCCTCCAAAGGCAATCACAAAGGCCACAAACAATAACATGATACTAATACCATTACAGCCTTCCTCTACCGATATGGCATTCATGCCATCCATTAGCAATCCATCAAAAGTAGTTTCGTCTTCTACCCTATAATTTAGATGATCATTTTCTAGCACCATAGTTTCGTAGCCCATCATATTGCCTGCCCCTACACAGTTGTAGGTTACAAAGCGAGTAATAGGATCTGTTTGGGGAGGATCGGCCGTATCATAGCTTTTGATATACTGGCCATACATTGCCGAAAGAGCCAGGAAAATGACGAAGAATTTTACAAGAAAAAGGATCGTAGGCTTAAACTCTTTTAGCATAATTAAAAATCGTAATAGTTATTGAAAAATTCTGTGCGTAAACCTACAAAGTAATAATTACTATTTCCGGTGCTAATAGGTGTGGTTCCGGCTTCACCCGAAAGACCTCTGAGCTGAGCTCCGGCTTCTATTTTTAGCCCTGATGCCGGATTGACTAACCAAGCACTGCGCAACCACACATAGCTGTACATGCCTTTTATACCCTGGCCAATTTCGTTTCCATAATCCTGCTCTCTTTGTGAGTTGGGTATATAAATATCTCCACCCCAATCGCTACTATCTTTATCAAGCCCCATTATTCCCAAATGTACTCTACACTCAAATTCCCAGCGGTTGGGCTGATAAATAACCTGCACCAGGCCCTCCTGAAAATTGGCTCCCCAAGGGTGTGCAATAGATTGACTATAATGGCCATAATTAGTAAGCGCATTTACATGGCTATTGGTATAAGGCCGCACACCATTGTATTCCATTCTGCCAAACAGACCTTGAATTCCAAAAGCATTATAATACTTAATTCCCAACTGCCAGCTATACTTATTGGCCCAATATCCATTAGCATCCAGCAGTTCCGAAATGTCAAACTCATCCATAATAAACTGCCCATAGGTTTGAAGGCCGTCAGCAATTTTAAAGGAACTAGCTACACCCAGATGTGCATTCCCTGTACGCGACCCTACAGAAAACTCGATAGGGCGGTAAAAAATAACAGGGTTGAAAAAGGAAATATCTGGGCCCTGTTGTTGGGCTGTATCTCCTACTATGATGGCTTCAAAAAAGCTAATATTCCATCTGGAATTAATATTAATACTCAAATAATGGGTAGAAAGATATTTTTTGGCATAGCCTCCATTGGTACTTACCTGAGCTTCTGGCCTAATGTCATACATCTGCGCCCAAAGATTGGTGTACTTTATTTTCCAAAATTTAGTTTCCAATCGCAAGAAGGGATAATTATAGGCCGCATCCGAAACAAACATGGAACGATAGCCCTCGCCAAAGAAATTTCGGCCTTGCCCAAAGGTGATTGAAAAAATATTATCAGGAGTAATGGTCACTTCGCCTGAGGCCATACTAAAATCGAAGCCCGTGCCATTGTAAGGCCTTTGTTTTCCCTGTCCGGGTACCACTTCGTTGTACAAGGCATAAGATGCTACATAACTTGGTAGCTTTGCCTGGTTTTCTAAAAATGAAGAAGTAAAAGTTACTTTCTTTCCCAGCTTTCCTTCCAGGGTAAACCCACGTGTATTTACATATTTAGTTTCGCTGTCAATCTCTTTTCCCACCTGAAAATTCACAACAGGATCTATGGTGAACCAATAGTCTTTTCCGCGTACATCTACCAGGTGCTCATCAAATGCCTTACGCCCTAGCCATTTTGTTTTGTTGAAACTCAGCGCCTGCTCCCAACTCTCCGAACCGCCTTTACTAATACTATCTAATTCCCATAGGTTGATTGGCTGAACAGAGGTATGAACATCTACATCAAGGTTGTACAAAATGGCATTGCTGCGCAGGTTGCGAATATGATTGAGCCGCTGAAACTGATACTGTGACAGCAAGGGAATAGAACATAAAAACAGTAAAAAGCTGAAGAGCTTATTCATTCACAATTTTCTTGAGATCTAGGCTCGCAAAGATGGAATTATTGCTGATAAATTCGGGTACTATTTTTTTCAAACAAGCCACCAAAGCATTGTTATCAGTACCAGGTAATATTTCTTTTAGTTCTACCAGCGCTTTTGCCACCGATTCAAAAGATTGACTTTGGGTTTCGGCTATTAAAATTTTAGGATGGTGCGTGTTCTTGGTATTTTCTGTAATTGCCAGTAACTCTTCATACAGCTTTTCGCCAGGTCTTAATCCTACTTCTTTTATCTCGATATCCTTACCCAATTGCAGCCCGCTAAGTTTTATCATCTTCTTAGCCAAATCATAAATTTTTACAGACTCGCCCATATCAAACACAAAGATTTCTCCCCCCTGACCCATACTTCCTGCTTCCAATACCAGGTTACAAGCCTCAGGTATTGTCATAAAATATCGGGTAATTCTTTTATCGGTAAGCGTAACCGGGCCACCTGCTTCTATTTGTTTTTTAAACAACGGTATTACTGATCCATTGGAACCTAATACATTACCAAAACGAGTAATGATAAACTGAGTGCGCATACCTACCTTACTGGCCAATCCCTGCGTGTACACCTCAGCGCATCTTTTGGTAGCACCCATCACATTAGTTGGGTTTACCGCCTTATCAGTAGAAACCATCACAAACTTTTCTACTCCAAACTCTACCGACAAATCTGCCACATTCTTAGTCCCAAACACGTTCACCGAAACTGCCTCATAGGGGTTATTTTCCATAAGAGGCACATGCTTATAGGCTGCTGCATGAAACACAATCTCCGGTTCAAAAGCTTCAAATACTTTACGCATACGGGTGGCATTAGCCACACTACCTATCACCACTTCAATGCGCTTGATATCCAGAACATTGTTTTGTTTTATCTCAATTTCCAAATCGTATAAGGCAGATTCTGCCTGATCTAGAAGAATCACTTTCTTTGGTGCATAATAAAGCAACTGTCTCGAAATTTCGCTACCTATTGATCCGGCCGCTCCGGTTACCAAAATCACTTTGTCTTTTATTTCTCGAGATATGTTCACATTATCAAGTACAATAGGGTCGCGCTCCAACAAATCTTCAATTTTTACCGATTTGATTTGACGTGTACTCAACTCCCCTTTAATCCAATTTTCATAGGGAGGAACAATTTTTACCTGAATACCATATTCCAGACACAATTCTACTATCTCTTTTTTGCGTGCAGAAGACAGCGATTTTTGAATAGATATAATCACCTGATGCGGATGATGCTTCTTAATAAACTCTCGATTGAAAACTTTTTTTGGTGGATAAACCACTACCCCCCCAATAGCTTTTTTAGATTTATAAGGATTATCATCTATAAACCCGATCACCGAATATTCGCGTTTTGCGTCCTGTGCTAAGGTGTGCATGGTAGTTAATCCGGAAGCACCTGCACCGTAAATCAACACCCGCGAAAGATCTCTTTTTCTATTGGTTATTATGGATTCAAAGAAATACTTAACCAAAAACCTTGAACCAATTAAAGCAAAGGTGGTACACAAAAAGTGGATAAGAAGAATAGACCTTGGCACATATAGCACACCGGTAGAGGTAGAAGTAACTGACTCAACTATAGTGAGCCCAAACAAGCACACCAGGGCGAAAGAAGCACCCCTTATTACATTCATGGCATCGCGAAGATTGGTATGCCTGATTATACCCACATAGGATCTACTGATTAAAAAACCAGTGGCGTAAAAAAATGTTACTACAAATACTTTACTCCAAATGCCATATTGTACAGAGTCAACTAGATCAAAATTGAAGCGGATTAATACCGCCACCGCAAAGCAAACTATCACCAATGAAATATCAATCAATAAGATAATCCATCTGGCTAGGTAACGATCTGTGTTGTTGAGTAAAAATTTGCGGAACATACTGGACATAGGGTAATTTTGGTGGGTCAAAAGTAACTAATTCGCATGTTAACAGCGGTTTGCGTAGCGCTTTTTTTAAATCAGAGTTTTTAATATTTCATCGTTAATAAAAAACTCTCCCCTGAAAATCAAGTAATTGATTGATAACATTTTGACACCAAAAGGCTACAGAAAAATTTAGAGGTTTAAACATCAATCAAATAAAACGCTCCTAAATTGCTTGCAATAACTGTCTTATCTCCTACAAAAACTGTTTTAACTACAGCCTAAAGAGCTGAAATACGACAGGCTGAAAAACTGAAATTATTGGAAACAGCTATCTAAAACAGCTACAATTCTCTCAAAATCTTTATCGGATAATGATGAGCCACTAGGTAAGCACAATCCTGTTTCGAATAGCCTTTGGCAGGTACCATCACCTACAAATGGATAGCGCTCAAAAATGGGCTGCAAGTGCATGGGTTTCCACAATGGGCGCGACTCAATATTATCTTGAGCAAAGGCATCCATAATATTAAGAGTACTTACACCTTTGTTTTCATTCGGGTTCATTTCTATAGCAGTAAGCCACCTGTTGCTGAAACTTCCCTTTGGTTCGTTCTGCAACTTTACGTTATAGCCCTCTTTGTTTTTGGCTTCAAAATACTCTTTATACTTAAAGTAGTTTGCCCTACGTTGGGCTACTCGCTCGTCTAGTACTTGCATTTGGCCGCGGCCAATACCCGCCAGCACATTGCTCATGCGGTAATTATAACCTATATGCGAATGCTGATAATGAGGCGCTGCATCGCGTGCCTGAGTGGCTAAGAATCGAGCTTTCTCTATCTGTCCTTTATCATTAGAAACCAAAGCTCCACCTCCACTTGTTGTAATTATTTTGTTACCATTAAAAGAGTAAACGCCCATATCACCCAGGGTACCAGTGGCCACCCCTTGGTAGGTAGAACCTAAACTCTCAGCAGCATCTTCTATCACAGGCAGATTATACTTTTTGGCAATAGCCATTATGGCCTCCATATTGGCTGGCATACCATACAGGTGTACCGGCATAATGCACTTGGGTTTACCGATTGTGGTTTGCGGCTGTTCCCCGCTGGCGGGGGTGCCCACAGGGCGGGGGTGGATTTCCCCTTTTAATGCTGAACTAATTGCATTTTCCAAATGGATTGGGCACATATTCCAACTATCCTTCTCTGAATCAATAAAAACCGGAGTGGCTCCTTGATAGATTATAGGATTAACGGTAGCCGAAAAAGTAAAACTTTGTACAAACACTAAATCACCAGGCTCTACATCATTTAATATCAATGCCAAATGCAAAGCAGCAGTACCTGAAGACAAGGCCGCTGCATGATCAATTTTATTGTACGACTGAAGATCTGCTTCAAAATTATTTACATGAGGACCAAGTGGAGCTATCCAATTAGTATCAAAGGCTTCGCTAACAAACTTTTGCTCGTTGTTTCCCATATGCGGAGATGAAAGCCATATTTTTTCTGATGCCATAATTAGGGGTTGTAATTTGCCGCGAAGGTAAGATGTAGGGAATTGTATTGAGTACCCAGTATTGAGTATTTAGTTGGGCTGGTGGCTTTTTGTTGTTGGCTGTTGGCCTCTGGCTTTAGCTGCGATAGCCGACTTCGGACTTCAGTCTACTACCTGCCCACTGTGGACTGCGGACTAATGACTGCGCACTCCCTTTATCCATTCCCCTATCATCCTGCTTACCTCAGCGCCCGAATCTTTATACAAATGGTTACCATCAATAAAAATGAACTTTTCATTGTACGGAGACAAATCCAAAAAACCATCAGACGCTCGAATGGCTGGATCAATTACTGAATCCATATTTGGCATCAGCATATCTTCCACTTCCATAAACAAGGGATGAACGGGTACTCGCACCAAATACACTTCACCGTGTTTTTTAAGCAGTTCAATAGTTTTTAGCAAATACGCCAATCGCGCCTCCGAAAACTTAGAAATTGGTAAATGCTCATTCAGATACAAATCTCTGCGAGCCGGCACTTTGGCCTCAAAAGCCAATGAATCTAGTTTTAAATCTACATCCAGCCAGCCATCCTCTTGTACCTCCATCGCATTAAAGATGCGCTTGTTCAAAATACTTTGATTAAATAAAATCTTGTAAAACGCATCATTATAGTGGGTGGCCAGATACTCAATATTAGGTTTTGAACTAACGTTTTCCAGTTGATACAGGCGCTCTTTGGTTTCTCTAAAGTTAGCCGTGTCATTAGGGTCTTCGGTTTGGCTAGCCAGGCTCCACGGATCTATAGCTATAATAAAGATTCCGTCCTTGGTGTGCGGATCGAGCTTACGGGCAATACTGCGGTAATACACGGGCCCAAATGAGCTGATATTGAAAGTAAAGGAGTAGTTATAGAAATCTTTATGCAGAATATTTTTTAACACTGATGGCTGAATACCCTGGGCGGCTCTCGAATTTCCTAAAATCATAGACTGCTGCAAGGGCGAAGTAAAACGCAAATAATGGGCATCGGTATGACCATCGGCTACGGAGAACAGTAAACCAATACACAGCAGGGCCGCCAAAGCTGCCAAACTTAAAAATCCCGAAAATCTGATAAGGAACTTTTTCATCTCTAAAATTGAAAATAAATAAACTCCTGTTCTCTACCGGCAAATAGTATAATACACATACCTATGGCGAAATAAAACAACCAGCGCAATGGGCGGTTCCAGTTCAAGCCTATTTTTTCGATGCCATACTTACCTGCTCTACCCCACCACTCTATTACTATAAATAGCACGACCAATAGCACCACCACTAAGCCATATCGAATACCCACGAAATAAGGGAATTTTAAAATGGAGGCAGAAAATATCTCTTTCAAATAACTCCAAGCATGGCTTAGGCTGTCGGCCCTAAAAAATACCCACGCCAATACGGTAAGCGCAAATGTGATAAGCATACTTATAAACTCCTTGATATTAGGCAGTATTCGGTCTTTTGCCACTATATCTATATTCTGTCTGTTTTTATTGCTTAGCAGCAAGGGCAAAAAGTAAATCGCATTAAGGGCACCCCATATAATAAAGGTCCAATTGGCACCATGCCAAAACCCACTGACTATAAAAATGATAAAGGTATTTCGCACTTTCATAGCCATACCACCACGGCTACCGCCTAGTGGGATATACAGATAATCGCGAAACCAAGTAGATAGCGAAATATGCCAGCGTCTCCAAAACTCAGCGATATCGCGTGAGAAGTACGGGAAGGCAAAATTCTGCATCAAATTGAAGCCAAACAAGCGCGAGGTACCAATGGCAATATCTGAATAGCCCGAAAAATCGCCATATATCTGAAAGGTAAAAAACAAGGCTCCTAATACCAAGGTACTGCCAGAGTAATCGGCCGAGTTGTTAAATATCTCATTGGCATACTCAGCGCAGTTGTCGGCTATTACCACTTTTTTGAATAATCCCCACAAAATTTGCTTCACTCCATCTACCGCCTTATGGTAATCAAAATGGCGTTTCTTATAAAACTGTGGAAGTAAATTGGTGGCACGCTCTATAGGCCCGGCTACCAGCTGCGGAAAGAAACTTACAAAGGCAGCAAAGGCTATAAAATCTTTTGTTGGCTCAAGTCTCTTACGATAGACGTCTATCGTATAGCTCAATGTTTGGAAAGTGTAAAAGCTAATACCTACTGGCAATATGATGTTTAAACTATTGGGCTGAATCTGTTTTCCAAAGAATGAAAATGCCTCAATAAAATTTTCTTGAAAAAAATTGTAATACTTAAAAAAACCAAGCAGGCCGAGGTTTACCACAATACTTACCCAAAGCAGCAGCTTGCGTTTTTGTTTATCATCGCTAGTGCGGAGCCCTTGCCCTACCGAGTAATCTACCAGGGTGCTAAAAAGAATAAGACTCAAAAAACGCCAATCCCACCAGCCATAAAACACATAGCTAGCCAGCACTATCAATACATTCTGAACCTTTAAATTCTTATTGGCAACAAACCAATACATTAGAAAAACTATAGGGAGAAAAATGGCAAAATCAATGGAGTTGAATAACATCTATTTCTGCGTAAATAAATTAATCATTCCTATTTGCATTACTTAGCGGGGATTCCTACTACCACCGTGCCCGGGGCTACATCTTTGGTAACTACCGCTCCTGCTCCTACGGTGGCTCCTTGCCCAATAGTGATGCCTTGCAATACCGTAGCACCTGTACCTACAAACACACCATCGCCTAAGGTTACGCCCCCCGAAATATTAACTGATGGCATCAAGGAGCAATAGTTGCCCATCTTTACATCATGGCCAATGGTACAATTGAGGTTGATCAGGCAAAACTCGCCAAGCTCAATATCGCAGGTAAAAATATTGGCCGCACATACAATAGTGCCTTTGCCAAACTTGATACTACTCGGTTGTTGCAATAAGGTGGTGTGATGCACTATTACAGGAAAGTTCAAATCTACCTTTAGCCTCGCTACTATTTGCTGGCGCGTATAAGAAGAACCAATGGCTACTAAAAAATCTGAACCGGTATCCAGCACTTTTTCATTCAATGCTGCCACGGTATGTAGCACCCCGGTTTTTGAAATATCGTCATCTATATAACCGCCAAAAGTGCCATGGGCATCGCTAAGCATGCTGCGCACCTCATGGCCAAATCCTCCGGCTCCTATGATATAAATGTCTTTTGTATTATGCATTATTAAAACCTAATTACGCTACACCTCAATGGTATTTTTGTGCCAATAGAAACTCCGCCACATACTGGGCTTCCTCGTATCTAAAGTGATAATTACCACTTTGAACAATTCTTGCGCGCTCAAAACTCAAAAGTAAGGGTTTATCATAGCGAGCCAATTTTATAAAACCATCACCAAAGCGCAAACCTCCTAAATAACTTTTGTCGTACTTCTGGTTTAAATCGCCATAAAAATAAGACTCCTGCTTATTGTAGAGCAATGTGCTCGTTGTACGTACAAACCTTTTTATATCTGTTTCATTCCAATAACGCCCGAGCTCATAGCAAGAAACCACATAATTTATCACATGATTTCCATGGCTACCGTCTTGTATTATTGGCTTAATGGGTTTGTTACATTGGGTGCCTAATGGCCATTCGCTATCCCAGGTCATATTCCATTTATAGGCCCCTTTGCTTGTAATCTTAAGGTTATCTCTGAGCTGGGCATTTAGTTTATCCAAAAAGGTAGTGTACTGCAATTTTCTTGTATTATCATCTTCAAGTTCTGACAGGTACAAAGCCACTACTCCCCATTGGCAGGCCATGTGCGTTCTACTCCTAAAAATAAAGGGATTACAATCATTCACTTTTTTCCCTCTTTCATACCATTTCTCCCAGCCATTTATTCTCAAAAAATTAAGCAGATGATTGTAGTCATTTTGAAACTGCCCTTTGGTTTTACCCTTGGTTTGAGCTGTCATATACAGCATCTTGGCCATGTATCTAAAGAAATAGCTCTCATACAAAGGATACTCGCGCATCCCCGGGCTGCCTCTTTTCGTTTCTTCAAATTTTGGATTGAGATTAATCCAGGTCAAATACTGATCATTAAAATTCGATTGATTTCCTTCAATCCGGGAAGACACCTTAGCGGAGGCCACAACTCTATTGCTAAGGTCATAGGCCTGCTCTAAGTATTTCACCGAATCGGTGAGCTCATACATCGTTAAAAATGCCGCCAAAGGGCTAGACAAAAGCATCAGCTCTGATGAATGCACCCCGTTATTTACATACCTGTTTATGAGCTGTTCTAAGCTTGTATTGTTTCGTTTTGATACACTGTAGCTCTTGTTGAAAGACAAGACGGGTTGAACATTTTCTGTCCGCCCTTTGGGTGTTTTAAACCTTTTTAAATACTTGCACGAACCGGTGGCAAGCATTAAGGTTGCTATTATTATCAAACTGAAACCTCTGCGTAGAATCATTTACCTGGTATTATCACATCTAAATTTAATTTGAGCCACCTTTATTTTATTCTTCTTGCCGGGCTTCCCACTACTGTCGCCCCTTCGGGTACATCCTTTATCACTACCGTGCCCGCCCCTACTGTGGCCCATCTACCAATTTTTACTCCCGGTATTACTACGGCTCCTGCACCTATATGCACACCCTCGCCCACCTTTACATTTCCACTAAGGGTAACATTAGGACTAAGATGTGCAAAGTCCTCTACTACACAGTCATGATCTACCACTGCACCAGTATTTATTATTACATGTTTGCCAATAGTACTATCTACATTTATCACTGCTCCGGCCATTACTACCGTGCCTTCATCTATTTGTACTGATTCATCTATTACTGCCTTAGGATGAATGGCTTTTACAAAATGGAGTTTCAGACTTTGGCTGATTCTTTGTCGAACCTTGTTTGCTCCAATAGCAATAATGTACGAACCTTCAACTTCTTGAGCATCGTGAACAGCTCCTCGCGATTGCATTCCACTGAATTCTAAAAGATTGAGATTATCATCAAAAAAACCTTCTATGCTTTCTCCATTTTTTTTAAAAATATCTACAATAACCTTAGCATGTCCGCTCGCTCCTAATATGTACATGTTTAGTTTCCTTTAAATTTTTCGATTGTAACCGAACCCTCTGCACTTATTCCTTCTGAAACAAATACCTTTTTTACTGTTCGGTACAAAATCTTTAAGTCGAGTAAAAAGCTTTGATGCTCCACATACCATACATCCAATTCAAATTTTTCTTTCCAGCTAATGGCATTTCTACCATTTACCTGTGCCCAGCCTGTAATGCCTGGTAGTACGTTGTGGCGCTTGGCTTGCTCTGCATTGTAAAGTGGTATATATTCAGGCAATAAGGGTCTCGGGCCCACTAAGCTCATTTCGCCCTTAAGCACATTTAGCAATTGAGGAAGTTCATCCAAAGACGTTTTTCGAACCATAGCACCTACAAAGGTTAGGCGTTCAGCATCGGGAAGAAGTTGACCATCGGCACCCTTCTTATCGTTCATAGATTTGAACTTCAAAATTTTAAATAACCTGTTTCCCTTTCCTACTCGTGTTTGTGTAAAAAACACACTGCCTCCATTGGCAAAAAACAATACAATAGTTACTACCACAAAAAGAGGAAGGCAAAAGGGCAGCGAAATAATCACTATAAACAAATCAAAAAGTCTTTTAAGCATTAGGATTTTTTTGAAGCTGCAGTTTCAAATATACTCATGTATTTAGCAGCCTGTACTTGCGATGAAAAAGTAGTTTTTGCCAAGTCTACTATTCGGCTCGTAGCATCTACCTCAACTTGCTGTTGGTGGTAGGCCACAAACTCAACCACATTGCTCAAGTCATACTTTAGCACAAAACCCACATTGTGTTTATTGATAAACTCTGCCTGCCAACCTTCATGATTGATTAAGATACGAGTGCCTGCGGCCAATGAATCAAAAAACTTATTGGCACTGTTTGAGGCAAGCTCGGGCACATCCCTTACGGTGCTTATGCTGTAGTTTACATTTTTATAAATAGTGGGAATGTTTTGCTTGGCCATAGGTTCAAACACTACAACCGTATCTTCCAAATTCTTTTGTTTCACTAGGTCCAGCACATCTTCTTTTTCGCTACCATCACCTACTATCACCACCTTTACGGATACGCCCAGGGCTTTTATCTTTTCGGCCAACAGCACCAGATACTCGCAGTTGTTTACAAAGCCTATGGTACCGAGGTAGCCAATTTTTAGGGTTTCCCTGTCCTTTAAGATGGCAACCAGCTCTTCATTTTTAAGTTTGCTAAAATCATTGGCATCGGCTTTTTCAAACAGGTCAATGGAGGCCATGTTTTCTATTACAGAAAAAGGAGTTTTAATATCCGGATAACGCTCTTTGGAAAGCTTCATCATATCAGTAGAAAGGAAAACCACATGCCTGCTTTTGCTATACGTCAGTTTTTCCAGCTTAAATAAAATGGAAACCACCCGCTTGTTTTTTAGGTAGCCCAGTTTATACGGAATCAAGGGCCACAAGTCGCGTACCTCAAATACCAAAGGCTTTTGCCTGATAAGGCTGGTAAGCAGTGCGGGTATGGCTATGGTAATGGGGGTGGATGTGGCAAACAACACATCAAATTTTTGGAAGAGCGAAACAAAAAATGAAAACAGCACATACAGCAGAAAGCCTGCAATACGACTGATTTTTGAGCTCTTTTGATTGAAACGGGTATTCAGCACAAAAACCTCTGAATCCAGAATATTCACCTTTTTATATAGCCCCTTAAACTCATAGTTAAGGTAATAGTTGGTGGTAACCACCGTGGCCGTCATTCCCTGCTTTTTCCAATGATCCAGCAGATCATAGGTACGGATAGAACCAGGGTTGGCAGGTGTATTGAAATATTGATGGAGGATAAGAACTTTCACTGTGCTATTAAATTAACCGGGTAAAGAGACGAATAAGCTGCGGCTACATTGGGCCATGAAAACTGTGTAAGATCCACGGGAGATCTAACTGAAAAGGCATCCGCCTTTTGTAAACATTCAAAAATAGATTTTACCGAATTTGGGTCTGCCAAATAAAACCCCTGACTTTCATCAAAATAACCTGCAACGCCTTCGCCCTTACTGCCTATTACTACCATGTGGTTTGCCAGAGCCTCTAAATACACCAATCCAAAAGTTTCGGAAAAACTAGGTACCACAAGCACTTTACATTTTTTCATGTACTCATATACTGCCTGCTGTGGTAGTGCACCAATAAACTCTACCTGTTGGGTAAGTCCAGCCAGAAATCTTATAATCTTTTCATACCAACCGGGACCATTTCCGCCCACTATATACAAGTTGCCCACCTCTTTATTTTTAGCTCGCAAACGCTTATAGGCCAACAACAGCTTGTGTAGATTTTTACGAGGAATCATTCTCCCCACAAATAAAAAGCCCTTTGAGTCATTCACAGTTGTCATAGCTGCATCAATGCTCATATTCTCAGCAAGGCCGTTAGGCACTACTTCTATTTTTGAAGCCCATCGCTTATCTATTTGCAACAATCGATCTTGATAAGCAGGAGAAAGTACGGTAATAACATCTGCGGCATGCAACACTTTTTTAAAGGCAGGCCTTTCCCATGGCAATAATCGGTAGCGATATTTTAGGTCAGTGCTGCGTACAGTTACTACGAGCTTACTATTGGGCTGTAGGTGCTTTTTTATAAATAGGGCCAGCATACCATCAGCTAAAACGGTATGGGCGTGGATTGTTTCAAAATCGCTCCCAAACTCATTGGCCAAAATATGTTTACCATAAAGCCTTGCTTTGAGCGAGCTAAACAGTTTGTATAAAAATGGAAGGTGGATGAGTTGCGTATAGCGTCCATCCAAGCCAGAGTAATCATGCTTGCGATTACTCACAATGTATGATGCAGAATGCCCCAAGGCCTTTAGCTGTGCAAACAGATTATTATAAACCGTAGTGGTTCCGAAGTGTGTAGCTACATGCAAAATTTTCATATCGATGCAGGATTTTCGAAAAGTGTTTTGCGCACCGTATATATTCGGGTATAAAATCCAATCCAAAATATCAAACCGATAAGAAAGATTCTGTTAGGAATTGACAAGGTTGCTAACACGTCTTTTTTCTGCCTTATTACCTTAAACTGATGCAGCTGAACAAGAGCTGATAAAACTAAAGAACCTGAACGCTTAATACGAGATATCCACGGCTGCTTTTGGTAATAAGTGGCATGCCCCCTAGCTACACGTTTTGCTTTTCGTAGTAAGGCAATGTAGCTATCGCGGCATGGGTGATACACCAACAATTCTTCATGGTAATGGTAATTAACCTTATGATTGGTAACTAATCGTTTGAAGAACGCTCTATCCCCTCCACTCTCCACTTCATCAAAACCACCCGATGCCTGAAAGGTAGAAGCAGGCAAAGCCGCATTGGCTGTTACTCCCGTCCATTCTTTCACATAGCTTTTCATATTAAAGCCAAACACATAATCGTAGTATTCATAAAGGCTAGGTGAGGCTGATAAAAACAACTCCACATTACCGGCCACGATAAATGGAGTGGTATGTTCCGAAAGCTTTGTGTGTAGTTGTAATAAGTAATTGCCCGGCAGTACACAATCAATATCCGTAAAGGCCAGCATGTTGCCCTTGCTTTGGCTTACGCCATAGTTGCGAACCGCATAGGAGCTTTGCTTTTTGAAGTATTCAAGAAGTTTAATTCGAAATTTTCTAAAACCATTACACTGTTTTTGAAGCATCTGCCAAGATCCATCGGTACTACCGTTATCTATTATTAAAACCTCGAGGTCGAGATTTTCCGGAACTTCCAATGCGCTTAATGAGCTTATAAACTTCTCAATAAATGGCGTACCGTTATAACAAGGAACAATTATACTAATGTGCATGTTGCTTCTCTAAATAATTTAGATATCCCCAAATTAAACCATTATACGCCCACAGTATAACCATAGACAGGGCATCATAGGCTAAGTGAATAACCGCCAAATAGAGGGCGATTACAAACAAGCCTAACAACTCTTTTCCAAGCCTTTTCTTGTATAGCTTCCAGGCTTTGGTAATCATGGCAATAAACATACTTGCAAAAGCTATAACTCCAAAAACTCCTTGCTCAAACAGCTGAGTAAAATAGGAGCTATGAGCACTAGATATGTTAAGTAAGTGATCTATTTGCCCCATACCATACCCAAAAATCATTGGCATAAGGTTGTTTGAAAAAATCATTTCGAGTACTCGAACTCTAATATTCAGGTGCCCTCTAAAGGATGCATCCTCTTCTCCTATAGAGAATAAACGAGCAAACATCGAATTATCAGAAATAGTAACCAGCGTAAAACCCACGCCCAGAAGAACAACAAGTACTCCTAATATAACCAAGTAATGGACTCTTCCCTTATAAAGATTCACGATGGTATAAGCTAATCCGAGAGCTGCTATCAATGATAAAACCGGACCCCGCGAAATTGTAACAAGTACAATAAATAAAGAGGCAATGACCAAAAACCATTTATACTTTTTGTTCTTCACAAAATAAAAGAAGTACAACATCAATGCACCTGCTACGAAACCCAAACGTGGCGCGGAGGAAAAGGGGAAAAACAAGCGGCTGTTTCTGAGCATACCCACTTTATGGTCATCGTGTTCCAATTTCGGTAAAAAGGCGTCTAAAGGATAAGTGAATGTGATCTTATCTTGCACATACACGTACCAAAAACCATACAGCGTGAGCAACAATAAAGTGAAGAAATGTATTTTAAATACCTTATCTACAAATAAGCCTCCGTACTTATTGGCCACCAATACCGAAATGTACATCACCAAAATAGACTGAAGCCAACTCGGCCCAAACTTGATAAATCCACTCATTTGATAGTCCTCCGAAAATATCATCGATAGGGCTGTAGATAGTAGCAGCAGCCTAACCACTTGTATCAATCCCCTAACCTTGGTAAAGGGGTAATAAATAAAAATGGCTATTACCAAAATTAACATGACCCTATCAAAAGAAATATTAAGCGCACCCAGCGGCAAATGGTAAATAGCCAAAGGGATAAGCGCATAAAATATCAATAGGAGTCTTCGTGGGTTCATGGCAGGGCTAAACTAGTTTAATATAAAGCTTAGCTCATAGCTACGCAGCATTAGGTTGGGTACATCTTCGGTAATATAACCTTGGTTGCCAGGGCTAGCGCCATCAGCCTTGCCATAGCAGCTAAGCTGTGCCTCGTAATACTTTTGCTGTACACTTTGGCTTGCCCCCAAACCCAATGCCTTATTCACATACAAAAACTCGAAGCCCGCCACATTATAGGGCAACCCATAACGATTATAGGGCATCCCAGAATCATTATTACGCATATAAAAGTCTGCGCTATCTCTGTTGCACATTAGCTCTTCAAATAACTTTTCGCTTAGGCAAAACTTTTTGGCCATTATAAAAGCGTGCGTTTGGCTAAAGAGTGAAGCATAGCCCAAATCGGCCATCCGCGCAAAAGCCTGCATATTAAACAAGTGATAGCCATACTCTTTGTACTTAAATGATTTGCCATGAAGCAAGGCATTCAATCGGTTCTTGGCGCTTTTAAGCAAATGCCTAAGTTGTAGCGTAGGAGTTGCATTATTTACCAAGGCGTGCCTGACCAATCCAGTACCGTGCACTCGCATCATAGTAGGAAGCTTAGTAAAAAATGTCTGGCAATTGGCACTCATCTCCAGTTTTAGTACACTGCTTTTATACACCAGTGCATAGGCTAGCCACAGCTGATGATTAAAAGTTTCGTCTATAGTGTGGTAGTATTTATTGTCTTTGAGCACCGGCCTGTACCACAGCCCACGCTTTTTGTTGAACCGCAATTCATCCTCTGCTAATTCTAAAAAGGCCCTGGCATCTTTGTTTTGATACACTTCGTAGGCACCGCACATGGCCTCTATAATCCAGGCAATGCCAATCACGCCATTCACCTCATCTTTGCCGGGTTTGCTGCGTTGGTTAAACACGATAGTGTCAAGCCTGTGTGGACTATCCAGCAGATCTAACACCAACTTAGCTACTAGAGCTTTGCTTTCAATAGTCTGCTTTGATTTATCCAAATTAGCAAGCAATACAATAAGGTGCGCCTGAGCACGCACTCCCGTTTCTGCATCCTTGTAAGGCCCATTGTGACCCGAAATATGATCAAGCCCTTGCTGATACTGAGCCAGTATTTGAGTTTTTTGTCCTTCCAAAAATTTTAATATCGCATCCCTCATTTGCTACTTCTATCGTATTAAGCGTATATAGTATTGGCTGCCTTTTAGCAGGCCTTTTTCTTTTATATGAAACCTCAAGAGATTTAAATGATCCTGGGCAAAAAACAACAACCTGGCGCGCAATGGCAAATTGCGCGAAGATGTGGCAAATGTAATAGGATATGCATAGCTACTAAGACCGTTAAAAGCAATAGCTTCTATTTTACTTTTTTGTTTGCCAGTAAACTCCTCTGCATCTTTATTCTCCACTATTCCTTTAGTCACTGCTTTGCCGTGCACTTCGTTTGATGATACATTTTTCAGGTCAAAACTATTATCTACCCCTAAAAAATCGGCTATGCGCTTACACTGTACTTCAGGCTGCCTAGCCAGATCTTCATATTTCAGCTCCAATACGCAAGCTGCATTTCGGCTCTGCTTGTAAAAGCTAGTAAGCGATTTATTCCATTGATCGGCTACTCGATAAATGTTTTTGCCCCATACCTTGTGATGCGAATTGGCTACAGATTTTACCTCTCTTACAATATGAATAAACTTGGCATTGGGGAAAGTTTTCATGAGCTGATTAGCCCTTGTGATATATCTTGGGCTTTTATCTACTACATAATTACTACTTGAATTGCCATCATCACAGGCGCGAACAATGTCGGTATAAAAATCTTCTATACTAGCAGATGCCCCAATCGAGTTTTCTTTAAGAAATCGCTCTAAGCTTGCTCGCGTAGTCTCGTTCACATTATCCCAAAGCGTAGAGCCCATCAGCATTTCCCTAAACTGCTCATCGGTAGTGTTGGCATTAATTAAGTGGGCCAGATTAACCTCAACACCTGCTCCTGATATTGCGGTATGAGTGCGAAGTAATTGCAATAACAACTTGGTGCCGCTACGCGGAAATCCTATTACAAATAATACTTGTCCCATTCCTATTGTGCTAATGATTTAAATACCCGTTCGGTGTTTTTAAATCTGTTTGAAAAAAGGAAACTCTCTTTGGCCAATTCAAAATCGGCATCCATATCCTCGGCACTTGCCTGAGGTAGATTAGCTAATACTTGCTTTAGCGAATCAGCAGTTACCTCCTTTAAAAAGTGATGCGTTTTGAGCTGCAGCTTGTCCAGCTCTGCATAATTTACCAATGGCGAAAGAATATTTAGTGCGCGGTGCATATAACCATACATAATACTTACCGAAAGCTGATCGGTAGAGCCAATGCAAAAATTATAGTCGCACAAATCGTAATAACCTTTAAGCTCCTCATCGGTTATCCACTTGCCTACTGCTGTGTGGATATTTTTAATGTCTTTCACTTTTTCGAGAATCGCATTTTTTACAAGCTCATCCCAGCCATAGCCATTTATCAAGTACAGCTCATAGGTAGGATTATTGGCATAAAGCTCAATAAAGCCATCCACCAGCAAGTCAACATTATTGTAGGCATACATCCCTCTTGCCGAAAGCAAACGAGTTACTCCTTTTGTGGCGCTTGATTTTTTCAGAGGTGGCTTTGCCCAATAATCATTCACCCCCATACAACCCACGCTCGATTTGTTTGGAATATCAATCTCTTTCAGAAAATCGTTGCGGATAATTTCAAAATTGAAGAGGATATGCTGGGCTCGATCTAACACTTTTTCGAAGGCTTTTTTGTGAGCTTCGCTTCCTTTGAGATAGCGTTGATAAAAGTCGCTCCCATAAATGCTTACCACGGCCTTTGCTTTGGCAGCAGCCATCAACCTAAGGTTAAACTCAGGCTCATAATTGCCCTGAAAGTGGATAATATCATAATGATGCTTAGCGTCCATGCGCTTTACAAAGGCAGGTAGCAAGCGAGTAGAAACCAGCTTTACCCATATTTTGCGCAATAGGCCCATACCGGCAAAACGATTGTAAAAGCGAAATACTTTTTTGCCTTCTCCTTCCAGAATAAAATCTTCCTGGCATTGGTTGCGGCATACATAATGTACTAGCTCAAACTCGGAGTAGCCCATCAGAAAATCTTGCCAGCTTTTGGCATTACCTCCTTGACATTGACCAATAATCAGAACTTTCATAAGCGAAGTAATTTAATGAGTTGGATACTGGAAAGCAGCAGTACAGTGCCTCCAAAATATAAAATCATTTGAGGGGCGGTTACTTCAATGGGTAAGAAAAATAGAATACCTAGTAAACCTACCTGGACTATAGTCATGATAGAGTTGTAACTAGCATGGCCCATAGCATTAAGCATTTGGCCAACAGGCGAGCGCAACATTATTACCAGTACCATAAAAAGGAAGTAATAAAACATAAGCTCGCCATATTCCGAGTATCGAGCCCCAAAAAGTAGATTAATTACAATATCGCTGAAAAAGAAGAG
>JAUICR010000266.1 GCA_030427785.1 Bacteroidia bacterium
GCAATCAGAGACTTATAATCTCACTATAATGTGGAGAAAAATCGTAGTCCAATCTTAAAACAATCGCCTCTATCACTTTTGGCTTACCCTCCACGTATAAAGTGACTTTTTGAGGTTTAGCCGTTCTTAGTATTTCTAGAAAACTCTGATCAGACCCTTCCCTTCGCGACTTAAAAGAGTGGAAATAATACTCCGAATCTTTTAGATAGATAAAATACAGTGGCGGTCTACCAACTCCATATTTTAACTTAATGTACTTTTTTGATTTTTTTAGTATTCTACGTTTTACCCTATCATTCCCTGCTCCCTCATATCGAAACGAAGATTCCTCAATACTGTAAGGAGGCCTTTCATATCTTCTACCAGACAAACCGCAAAACCCAACCTCTATGGCATATTTTGAATCAGCTCCTTCTGCCGTACTAACCACTCTAACAGAATCACCCTCTTTAATAGTAAGCGCAGGCCATTCGTCCTGTTTCTCAAATGAATAATTCAATTCTCTAATAACTATGGAGTCTTCGTCAAGAAACACTTGTTTGTAAAAAGGAAAGAAATCTGTGATGCCCTCTTTACCCCAATATAGCTGGTGATAATAATTAATGACATGATAAAAAGTGTCTCGCTTTTCAAGGATTTCTTCTACTCCATAATCGTCATCTATCATTTTTAGGATGCTTCTGTACATTAGCTCTCCCAAAAGATTGTAGGTTTTATAAACCTCAAGACTGTCTGTTATGTTAATTATCTCGATGGTACCACCGTTTTGACTTCCAAATTTATAAGTTGAATCTTTTCCAGAGCTTGTATAGATTTTGCCATAGCCAAAGTTTTCGCCTGCAATCCAGTCCCTACAAAAGAATGTAGAGTCTATATCTGTAAATTTTCTGTTAGTGCTCTCACTTATTGAAGTATCTCTTTCCGAGTCAATACTTAATCTATAATTGTAACTAGAATCCGCTACATAGTAGGTTTTTGAATAAACATAATGGAACGGAGATTCTCTTTGGGTCCAACTAATTCGCTCACCACTTATTCTATTTGCCACGTAGCCCGTCTCTGCCAAAACAGAGTCTTGATTATAGCAACGATAGTAAGATGAATCGGGATTCGACCGAATATACCTTTCCTCCCATCTCTTATCATAAATGCTAATTACCTTTTTGAAGGTTTCTGATGAATGGGTGATGGTCGTATTCTTACCTCGCTTGTTCATTCTATATTTCTCTTTGCCGTCTGAGTTGTACCGAACCACATTCGTGGTGCTGTCTCTAAGCTGTACTTCTTTGCTAAAAATTATTGCACTATCTGGCAAACTCAGCCTGTAGCTTCCCTTTTTATTTGGAAGTGAAAAATTGCATTCCAAGCTGTCCTTGTAATTTTTACAGCTCATAGTTTCTTCAAAAAACTGCTTGCTGCTAGTTTTTCCATCAGAAATATAACTTGCCAATGTGTCTCCTTTATACACCAAAGCAAAGTTTTCTCCTGGCTTTACACCAAAGGCCTTTTGCACTTCATAATACGGAATACGGATTTGCGGCAAGCTTTGCCCAATCGTTGTTTTGGTAAAAAAACTCAACAATAAAACTGAGAGATATAGCAGCGGTTTAAATTTCATGCAGCCAAAATATGTTTCTTTTCTGACCTGAAACAATGCGGTAAGTTGCTTTCCTATTTTGGTTTTACTCCAAAATAGATGAGGCTTTACTACACCTATTTTCATTTTAGCTTACTCCCCCTAGCCGCCCACCATGGGTGAATTTCCATAATCAACCTTCCTGCTTTAACGGCTGGGTCCATGGCGGCAAGTTCTTCTGCTTTTTCTTGGGTAGGTACACGCATTACTAAGATTCCTCTTATTTCACCATTGTCGCCAAAGGGGCCTGCTATATCTACATATCCTTGTTCGGCCATCCAGTTAATATGAGCTAAATGCTTTTTCTGAATCTCTGCCGCTTCCTCTTTGCTTTGGCTGCGAATAGGGCCACTCTTTAGCAAAACCATAAAATATTGCTTCATAATAAAAGTGGTGTCGCCTTCAGCCATCTCAAAGGTTTGAAAACCTAGAGAATCGGTTTGTACGCCTTGCCCTGATACTGAAAGTGATGCTACCAACAGTCCTAAAATTAATACCTGCTTCATATTGCGCTTTTTGTAATGGGTAAGTTATTAGATAATCTCTATTTATTCTAAATAGTTATTGATTTAAAAACTTAGCCATCCGTAAGTAAAAGTTAATTTTGTGAAAACACTAAAAATAGTACCATTATGATAATTACCCCAAATAGATCATTAAATAAGGATGTTGAAGACTTATTGAACGAACAAATACGAATGGAAGGTCAATCTTCTGCTTACTACCTAAGTATGGCGAGCTGGTGCGAAACACAAGGCTATGAGAACTCTGCACAGTTTTTATATCAGCACTCCGAAGAGGAAAGAGGTCACATGCTTAAGCTTTTTAAATATGTAAACGAGGCAGGTGGTCATGCGCTTCAGCCCGAGGTTACTGATATTAAGCACAGTTTTAAATCTTTAAGAGAAGTTTTTGAAGCCATTTTAGAACATGAAATAAGTGTAACCAAATCTATTCATGAGATTGTGGATAAGTGCTTAAACAGTAAAGACTACACTACTTTCAACTTTTTGCAATGGTTTGTAGTAGAGCAGCGCGAGGAAGAAACGATTGCAAGAAGAGCGCTGGAAATATTTGAAATTATAGGCGAAGAAGGCATCGGATTGTGGAATATCGATATTGAAATCGGAAAGCTACATGCGCCAGGCGCCACTGGGTAAACTGTGTACACCCGTTTAAAAAAAGGAAAGGCTTGACGAAATCGTCAAGCCTTTCCTTTTAGTGATTTTATGTAAAGTACGGTCCGTACAATCTTTTTCGCCTAGCAGGAGACTCGTGTAAGATTATGCCTGAAATTTTAAAAGTGACCTTATTTTTCATTTTATTTGATACTCTCCTTCTTAAAACCACTTACGATGAAAAACTCTTTATTCACAAAAGGTTTACAGCTTATCTTATCTCTGTTCATTTTATCTAGTTGCTCAAAACAGGACAGTTATCGAAACTTTAAAGGTGTATATGAAGGAGGGGAATTATCAGAAGCAGAACAAATCATGCAGGATTATTATGCCCAGGAGGATGGCCGCTTAATTGTAGAGGAATCCCATGCCATAGGATCAGGCACCCCTACCTCATTTAATGTAAACGCTACCTTCGAATATGAGCCTAATTCATCTAACCATAGACCCTATGGTGATCTTGTGATAGGAGAAAAAATCGTTAGCCCTTATGCCGGAAATGGCTATTCCAAAGTATTCGAATACGACAACGATCTCTTTGGGGACTCAGCAAATGTAAGCTTAAGTCTTTCTGACGGAAGCCCTTACTTTTCAACTTACATACATCTTCCTAAAACTACCTCATCATCGGTAACAGGACCATTGGTAGATGACCTTAATATTAGTTGGACTCCAGACCCTGGAGCCAATCCTTATGTTCACATGTCCGTATATTATACTCACGGATTTCCAAAAAATATTCAGTTCACCGAACCAGAGGTAGAAAATTTCTTGCTTGTTCCAAACACTGGTTCACACTCATTATCACAAGATTTATTGGATGGTGTTCCGGTAGGTGCTTTAGTTTTATTAGAGATAACACAGTTTTCATATAAAATTGTAACTACTACATCACCTGTAGATAACCTGCCTAAAACTTATAAGGTTATGGCTAAGTCCACCGCTACTAACTTTTTTGAAAGACAGTAAAAAATTATGTAGCTCAAAAAAGGGCCGTCACAAAACTAGTTTTGTGACGGCCCTTTTTAATAGAAAACTTTCTTGATTAAAGCAAGCTGAAAATTATTGCGCTGTAGGCAGTTGTTTATAGCCCATATTCCAAAACATGAAACTCCAAATATCTGCTCGTTCTTGAATTATCTTATCGGTTGGTTTTCCTGCCCCATGCCC
>JAUICR010000267.1 GCA_030427785.1 Bacteroidia bacterium
TTTTACTTTCAACTTTGAGAAAAACATGAAGAAGTTTGGGCCCCTATTTAGTGGGGTTGCCATTACTGCCATTACGTATTTTCTTGTAATAAAGGGTGCCAAAGGAAGCACCTTTAGCGATAGCCTTACTTGGATTATAGAAGATACCTTAACGGTAATTGTGGTATCATTTGTAGCCTGGACCTTGATTACATGGCTTATCATGCGTTTTACAAAAATCAATCCTTTAAAACTTATTGTATTAACAGGAACTTTTGCACTAGCCATGGCCTTTGCAGGTAACGACCTTGTAAACTTTATAGGTGTGGCTATTGCAGGATTCCATTCGTACGAAAAGTGGGAAGCATTGGGCGGAACCATGGAGATTGCTCAAAATTTGAACATGGGCTTTTTGAGTGAAAAACAAGAAACAAAGCCCCTCCTATTACTCGGTGCTGGAATCATTATGGTAATCACGCTATGGCTAAGTGCCAAGGCCAAAAAGGTAACCGAAACCGAGGTGGGCTTAGGCCGCCAAGATGATGGAGACGAAAAGTTTAAACCCAATTTGATGTCGCGCGCCTTGGTAGGAGCCAGTATGAATGTAGGCAAAGGTATATCGGCCTTGCTACCTGCTAGCACACACGAAAAACTTGATGCCCGATTTAAAAAGAAATCATCTAAAAAGAATGTAGACGAGCGCGACCAACCAGCTTTTGATTTATTGCGAGCCACTGTAAACCTTATGGTAGCGAGTATTCTTATTTCGTATGCTACTTCACTTAAAATGCCACTTTCTACCACCTATGTAAGTTTTATGGTGGCCATGGGCTCATCATTAGCTGATAGAGCCTGGGGCCGCGAGAGCGCTGTGTATAGAGTGGCAGGTGTGTTGAATGTAATTGGGGGCTGGCTGATGACGGCACTTATCGCCTTTGTAACGGCAGCTATTTTTGGTACTATAATTTACTTTGGAGGTTTTTATGCCATATTGGTATTGGCACTGGTAGCCGCAGGATTTTTAGTAAGAAGTCATTTGAGCTTTAGCCGCAAGCGCAAAGAAGATGCGGTGAGCACTGGTATGTTTGCTTCGCCAGTAGCTATTGAAAACGTGATTGACGAAAGTAAAATCAATACTGTTTCTAATCTTAATACCATCCGAAAAACTACTTCATTGAGCCTGAAGAGTATGGTAGGCAAGAATAAAGACATCATGATGCGCTCTAATAAGCAATTGGAAAAACTAAGGGCTAAAGACGAGAAACTTCAAAGTAAGATTATAAAGTATGTAAAGAAGATGGACGAAGGCCAGGTAGATGCCGGGCGCCTTTACATTGTGGTATATGATAAAATGCAAGATCTTACTATGAGCGCGGGCATACTAAGTAAAGCATGCACCGATCACCTTATTAATCATCATGAAATTCCGAATAGAAACTACCTGGATATACTAGTGGAAATAGATACCAGACTGAATTCCTATTTGAATAAAATGATAAAGTCAATTGAAACACTTCAATTTGAAAATCATGAGCAAATTACTACTGAGGGAATAAAGTTGGTAGATTTTGTAAACAAACAAATAGACGAACAGATAAAAGTAATACAGCAGGGTGAGCTGAGCAGTAGAAACGGACTATTACAAATAAGAGTACTGTTAGAAACTATAGAAATAGTGGAATCTTCGGGTAAGATATTGGATGTATACGTGGATTACGCACGAAAAGAGTAAGTGATTCGTCACTCTAAAAAAGGAGCTCCATTTTGCTCCTTTTTTTTAGGTCATAACATCCAAAAAATAACCTCTCTATAATAACGAGCCAACACTTAAATAACATAATAATCGTATGAATTATCGCTATTTAATTGCAGTTTTCCTGCTACTCCCTTCTTTATACTTTGCACAATCTGATGGCCCTACTATAGATTTTAGCGCTGGCAAAGGACTAACCTTTACAGCTAATGACAATTCTGCTAAAATGAAGATCGGTTTCAGAATTCAGCCATTAATGGTAATCAACTATCGCGATTTTGAGGTTTTTACCGATCCTAGTCTTGATGAAGTACAAGTAACTGTAAGAAGGGCGAGGCTAAAGTTTGACGGATTTGTGGTGAACCCAAAGTGGGTGTATAAACTAGAACTAGCCTTAGGAAATAGAAACCTAGGGGGTGTAGGGCCACATACCAGTGGTGGCGCAAGATTGATATTAGATGCAGTAATAAAATATGAGTTTGCTCCAAAATCCTATATCTGGTTTGGGCAAACAAAACTACCCGGAAACCGAGAGCGTGTGGTTTCTTCTGCCAAACTTCAGTTTGTAGATAGAAGCATAGCCAACGGGCGATACAATATTGATCGTGATATGGGTGTACAATACCACGGTAAGTACAAATTGGGCGAAAATCCATTTAATGTGGCGGTAGCTATTTCTATGGGCGAAGGGAGGAATATTACTGATTTTAATGCAGGTGGCCTAGAGTATACCGGTCGTGTGGAGTACTTACCTTTTGGTGCTTTTACCAATAAAGGCGACTACTCCTTATCTGATTTGGAAAGAGAAAAAACCCATAAAGTATCTGTTGGGCTAACCGGAGATTACAATCACAATGCAGTGCGCCAAAGGGGCAACCAAGGTACCTATATGGTAACCGATGAAGAACAACTTTACACTCAATCATTAAGTTCACTGTTTGCTGATATTATATGGAAATACAATGGCTGGAGTGCGCTTGGCGAGTATTTTTATAAAACAGCAGCCGACCCCTTTATGCTTGACTCATTGGGAGATGTGAAACGAGCATTTTATGTAGGCACTGGAGTAAACGCACAGATGGGCTATGTCTTTAAATCGAACTGGGAATTGGCTGGTAGATTCAGCCATGTAAATCCTGAAGCTGGTGTAGATAACACTTTGGGTGACCAAACCCAATACACCCTGGTAGTTTCGAAATACATCAATGGCCATTCGCTCAAAATTCAAAGCGATATAACCTACGGAGTTTATGAATTTCTACCTGATGACGAATGGCAGTTTAGGTTTCAAATAGAGCTGTCGCTGTAATAAAGGTTATTGGTTAAAAGTTATATGTGGTGATTCTTCGTAAGCTTCCATCTACCGCCTAATAAACTATTCCTTCAAAAGACAAGTCCCAGAGGGACGGCATAAACGAACAGCGATGTCACCCCTACAGGGTTTTCCGAATTTTGCGCTTATTATTTGGTTCTACCTAGTTGTCGTTCCTCCGGAACTTTCAGCTAACGGAGAATACTGTTGGTTATCACTCTTAAGCCATTAACTTGCTAACGCTCCACTACAAAGGCCAATACCTCACCACTATCACTTATAAGATAATAAGAACCAGCACTTAGATTAAGCGATACTCTTTCCTTTTCAGTATTGATTTTACCCGAAGCACAAATTTTACCTGAATTATCTAGTACTTGATACGAATAAGGCTTAAACGGTATCGTGGTAGAAGTTAAGGTAAAAGCACCATTGGAAGGATTAGGATACATCCAAAGCTCTTGCTTTCTTAAAGGTATAGGTTCCTTTAAACCAATATTACTCGTACTTATTTTGCCAAGCATTATGTCCGAACCATTACCGTTTGGATTTACATCTAAATCATTCATTGATCCAAAATAAAAATAATCACCAGTTTTCCCTTTAGCTAATCCATGAATATTTCCAAGAATTAATGGATAAGCATTAGACACCGTATCTTCTATAATCAATCGGTTTACCAAATTAAAATTCGTATCAATAATCCCTACAAACAAAGCGGGTTCTTGTTGTAGAAATTCTGTAGACCTTCGTCCGCAGAGCACAAAGTTCTCACCATCATACATGGCTGCATAGCCAAAGGTATGGCTAGACAGCTCAGAAGTATCATTAGAAAAATCAAAATAATGTTTCGCTACTATGGTATCATTAATATAATCGTATTCTGTAAACGTTATTTGAGGTTGGACAGGGTCAGATGGATTCCAGT
>JAUICR010000268.1 GCA_030427785.1 Bacteroidia bacterium
CCCTACTTTCATCTTCTATGGTTCCTATAATATCTCCATCATGCACCAACTCCGAATTTGGATCCATTATACCACGATCATCCAACTCATCATACTTACCACGCACTACACCTATGGCCAATGGAAATCTTCTGATATTGATAAACGAAAAATAAATGGTGAAAAAGCTTGCGCCTAAAACCAATAACAAAACCACAATTGGAATTTGTATACTATCACCAATAGGTATAGAGTACAAAACGAATCCTTCCCAAGCATCGGCTACTGGAGCAAATGCATCATTTATTTTTTCATCAATCCCTTTTGTTTCTTGCGCAAAAATGATAACGGGCGATAAGAATGTTAAAATGGTCAGTACGATTTTATTCATAGGATAGATTGTTTTGAAATTGCGCTTAATATTATGTAGGATGCCAAATATAAAAAACCCCATCAGAGTGCAGCGAATTATCATTAGTAATCGGCATTTTCATTTGTGTAAGCTATTTCTTGTTTAAAATGCACGTTAATTCTTCTACAAATTTGCAAGCAGGAGTCGTTAATTTGCACCCCCTAAATATTGATGATGTCGGAAGAGAAAAAGAAGGCGAAACTGAACAAGGAAACGTTTAGGAAATCCTTAAAACTTTACAAATACATAAAGCCATATCGCGGAGAATTCGCAGTAGGCTTGATTTTCCTTTTGCTCTCTAGTGCCGCCAACCTGGCTTTCCCAAAATACTTAGGCGACCTAGTAGATGCTACCAATACAGATAAAATTGTAGAAAATATCCAGGAGGTTTCGCTTATCCTAATTGGTATTTTGGTGGCACAGGCCATTGTTTCTTTTTTCAGAGTGGTACTCTTTGTTAATGTTACCGAAAAAACCCTGGCCTCATTGCGCCAAGCTACTTACACACATCTTATAAAATTGCCTATTAGCTTTTTTAATAAAAAAAGAGTGGGTGAATTAAACAGTCGTATTTCATCTGATATCTCCTTGCTACAAGAAACGTTTACCACCACCATTGCCGAGTTTATCCGTCAATTGGTTATCATTATCGGTGGGGTTGTAATTCTTCTTTTTACCTCACCAAAGCTTACTCTATTTATGTTGGCCATCCTACCCGTTGTGGTAGTAATTGCCATTTTCTTTGGTCGCTTTATTCGCAAATATTCAAAGGATGTTCAAGGTCAGGTAGCCGAATCAAACACCATTGTAGAGGAAACATTGCAAGGCATTTTTAACGTAAAGGCCTTTGCCAATGAGTTTTTGGAAATGGGGCGCTACAAAACCAAAATCAATGAAGTAGCCCGCACCGGAATGAAAGGCGGAAAGTACCGTGGAGCTTTTAGTTCCTTTATAATACTTGGATTATTTGGCGCTATCGTGGCGGTTATTTGGCAAGGAGTAAACCTCATTGCCACTGGTGAACTTAAAACCGGTGAACTTTTCAGTTTTGTAATATACTCAGGGTTTATAGGTGGCTCTATTGGTGGTTTTGCCAATGTATATGCCAATATTCAAAAGGCCATAGGTGCTACCGAAGAATTGATGGAAATACTGGAAGAGCCTACTGAAGATTTGGAAGAAACGAAAAGCAACGAAAAACTTGAAGGATTCAAAGGTAAGTTGAGTTTCCAAAATGTAGCTTTTGAATACCCAAGCCGACAGGATATGCAGGTGTTAAACAACATCTCTTTTGATGCTTTACCTGGTGAGCAAGTAGCCATAGTGGGTCCTAGTGGTGCTGGCAAATCCACCTTGGTTTCACTGATTCTTAGATTTTACGAACCTAGTTCTGGCCAAATATTATATGACGATAAAAACGGCATTGATTATAACCTAAGCTCTCTTCGAAATCAAATGGCGGTGGTACCACAAGATGTACTTCTATTTGGTGGAACCATAAGAGAAAATATTGCCTATGGTAAACCCGATGCCAGCGAAGAAGAAATAATAGCAGCGGCTAATCAAGCCAATGCCTTAGAATTTATTCAGGATTTTCCTGAAGGGCTAGAAACCTTAGTAGGCGAAAGAGGCGTACAGTTATCAGGCGGGCAGAGACAAAGGGTAGCCATTGCCAGGGCAGTGCTCAAAAACCCAAGTATTCTCATTTTAGATGAAGCTACATCAGCGCTCGATTCTGAATCGGAAAACCTGGTACAGGATGCACTTGATAAACTAATGGTGGGCCGTACTTCTATAGTAATAGCGCACAGATTGGCCACCGTGCGTAGGGCAAACAAAATTGTGGTGCTAGACAAAGGCGAGATTGTAGAAACAGGAACGCATGATGAACTTGTTGATTTGGAAAACGGCATGTATCGCAAGCTCAGCGAACTACAATTTGCTCATTGATTGTAAACACAAATCTGTTAACACCTTCTTTTCACTTTACACTAATCACTTGCTATGATTGTTAATTTTAGCCACATGAAAAAGCGCTGGGAACACCTACGTGAACGTAGATGGTTTATTATTCTTACCAACAAGTTTGTATTGGCTACGATTGGTTTCATCGTATGGATGAGTTTTTTGGACGTTAACTCCTATCGTATCCACAATGAGTTGAATAATGAAATAGAAGATTTGGAAGCGAGCATCCAATATTATCAAGAAGAGATAGCCAAAGATAAAGCGCAACTGGAGGAGCTCAATTCTGACCCTGATAAGCTTGAAAAATTTGCCCGTGAGCAACACTGGATGAAGCGAGACGGTGAGGTGATATACTTGATAGAAGAATGACATTTTCGCGTTTGATTATTCTGGTTGTATTGCAAGCTATAGGGAGTTCTCTACTGGCCCAATCCTATTATTCTACCGCCACTCGTGATGACCGTATTAAGTTGCTAACTATTATTTACAAAAACGATAAAGCGGTTAGACAGTACCAAGACTCCGTGCGCTATGCCAGCGGTTTTCACTCTACCGAAGATCTTATGGCTATTGATTCTGTTTTTAAAATGGACACTATGCTTACCGCCCGCATCGTAAGCTATTTAGGAACATTTGGCTACCCAGAACTGGAAACCTACGGTGAAATACCTACCCTCACGCCCTGGATGATTCTTCACCATTCGAAAAACGAAAAAGTGAAGCGTTCTAATTATAAAATCCTGTATAAGGCCTACGAAGATGAAAACCTTGAACAGCGTAGAATCATCGAATACCTGGAAGACTTATACGAGCTGAAATTCCAAAAACAGTTCCACTCCTACTTGCGAGATCAAGCACGAATTAAAGAACTTGAAGGGCTTCTCGAACTGTAGCAATTCGCGTCAAGTTACCTGCATATTTCCTTTGCTTTTATACTCCACCTTTTTTATGACCTTTGTGGCAAACACGCCTGCATGAATTCAGACAACTTATTTGAGGACTTTGCGCAAAGCAGCTCCTCCGATTGGAAAGCCCAAATAGAAAAAGACTTAAAAGGCAAACCCTTTAGCCAACTCGTTTCTACCATGGCTGATGGCATTGCTATTCAGCCCTTTTACCACCAAGATAATACTGAGACCAAACCGCAACCCACCAAAAGCAATGCTTCGTGGAATGTCGTACAAGAACTATTTGTGGCCGATGCCAAGCAAGCCAACAAAGAAGCTTTAGATCATTTGACCCGTGGAGCCAATGCTTTACTATTTTACCTGTACGATTCTTCAGATTTAGAAATTCTTTTGAAGGGAATTGAGCTTCCACATATTCACTGTCATTTTGTGGTAGAGGGCGATGCTTCGGCTTTCGCCAAAAACCTAAATACGCTCATTGCAAATAGAGGCTGGAATGCAAATGACCTGCACGGTTCTGTAAATATGGACTGCCTGGAGAACATTGCCCGTACTGGTAATTGGAAAAACAACCAAAAACAGGATTTTGAGGATATCAAAACGCTTGGAAGCACTTTGCCGAAAGGTTTTAAAAATGTTTGTGTTAATGCCAATTTATTTGGAAACGCAGGCGCCACTTTGAGCCAGCAA
>JAUICR010000269.1 GCA_030427785.1 Bacteroidia bacterium
TTCTCTTTCTACAATATGCCTTACAGCTTTATGCTTCCATGAAAAAAAGGCTCTCTTTTTTATAGAAAAATTGTCAAACTTTGCAGCCAAATTTTGAAACCCTAGCTATGAATCATATTACCATCAAAGATTTACTTCAATCGCATACCATAGGCGAAACCGTGACCGTAAAAGGCTGGGTGCGAAATTTTAGAAGCAACCGTTTTATTGCCCTAAATGATGGTAGTACCCTTAGCACTTTGCAAATTGTAGTAGACTTTGAAAACTTGGCGGCCGATACTCTAAAGAAGATTACCGTAGGTGCTTGTATTGAAGCCCGCGGACCAGTGGTAGAGTCGCAAGGCTCAGGGCAAAGCATAGAGCTGCAAGCCAGTGAGGTGCTAATACTAGGCGAAAGCGACCCCAATGAATATCCACTTCAGCCCAAGAAACACTCCATGGAGTTTTTGCGCGAAAAGGCGCATCTTCGTCCTCGTACCAATACATTTGCCGCGGTACTAAGAATTCGTCACCACTTGTCGTTTGCCATTCATGAGTATTTTCACAATCGTGGCTTTTTTAATATGCACACTCCTATTATCACCGGTAGTGATGCTGAGGGTGCCGGAGAAATGTTTAACGTTTCTACCCTCGATAAAAAAAACGTGCCTTTTACCGAAAATGGAGAGGTAGATTATTCAAAAGACTTTTTTGGAAAAGAAACCAACCTTACCGTATCTGGCCAGCTCGAAGCCGAATTAGCAGCATTAGGCCTTGGAAAAGTATACACTTTTGGGCCCACCTTTAGAGCCGAAAATTCGAATACTGCAAGGCACTTAGCGGAGTTTTGGATGATTGAGCCCGAAGTGGCCTTTGCTGACCTTGATGATAATATGGACTTGGCAGAAGACTTTCTGAAGACTGTAATCCAATCCGTTTTGCAACATTGTAAAGAAGACCTGGAGTTTTTGAGTAAGCGCCAGTTAGACGAGGAAAAATCAAAACCACAAGCTGAGCGCAACGAATTGAGCTTGATGGAGCGATTGGCCTTTGTAGCCGAAAATAATTTTAAAAGGCTAAGCTATACCGAAGCTGTAGAAGTACTTAGAAACAGTAAGCCCAACAAGAAAAAGAAATTTCAATACCTAATAGATGAGTGGGGGGTTGACTTGCAATCAGAACACGAAAAATTCCTTGTTAAGCACTTTGGCTGCCCTGTCATCCTTTATGATTACCCTGCTAGTATTAAGGCCTTTTATATGCGCCTAAATGATGATGGCAAAACCGTAAGAGCGATGGATATCCTTTTTCCGGGTATAGGAGAAATAGTAGGTGGCTCACAAAGAGAAGAGCGATACGATGTATTAAAACAGAAAATCAAAGAATTTAATATTGACCCTGAAGAGCTGTGGTGGTATCTCGAAACCCGAAAATTTGGTACCTGCGTACACAGCGGATTCGGGCTTGGCTTTGAAAGATTGGTTCTTTTTGCCACCGGAATGGGAAATATTAGAGATGTCATTCCATTTCCTCGAACTCCAGGAAACGCAGAATTCTAATTTATTTTTCGGTTTTCTGAGCTTTTCCTCTTGTTAGGATGGTCTTGCTTTTATAACTTCGGCAAAATATTTGCTAGTGGGGCCAAATTCTACAGAATGATGGCTCGCTATAAATAGCTATAAAATGCTAAAACAGCAGCTCAGCCAAAAACAACTACAAAAACTTAGTCCTCAGCAAATTCAGCTGATGAAGCTCATTCAGTTGCCTACCTTATCATTAGAGCAAAAGATAAAGGAGGAGCTTGAAATGAATCCGGCATTGGAAGAAGGTGTAGAAGAGCTGGATGAGAAGGAAGATGATTTTGATGAATTTAATGAAGAAGACAGTCAATCCATCGAAGCTGAAGACATCAATATAGACGAATACCTGAGTGATGATGAAGTGCCTGATTATAGGCTAAGAGCTAATAATTACTCAGCAGATGATGAAGACTCTAAAGTGCCCATCAGTGGTGGCACCTCTTTTACAGAGTTTCTTACGGACCAAATTTCTACCAGCCAACTAAATGAGCAAGACCGCCAAATTGCTGAATACCTAATAGGCAATATAGATGACGATGGCTATATACGAAGAGAGCTAAATGCAATAGTAGATGATTTGGCTTTTACCCAAAATATATTTGTAGAAGAAGAGCAGCTAGAGAAAGTTTTAGCCGTTATTCAAAGACTAGACCCACCAGGTGTGGGCGCACGCGACCTGCAAGAGTGCCTAATCCTGCAGCTTAAGCGAAAGCCTAACTCTACCTCCATTCGCCTTGCTCGCGAAATTCTTGAACATCATTTCGATGAGTTTATCAAGAAGCATTATAACAAGCTAATAGAGAAACTGGAAATAGACGAAGAATATCTGAAAGAAGCAATAGAAGAAATACAACGTCTCAACCCTAAACCTGGCAATTCTTCTACTAATACGCAGCAATCTACCGCCACAGTGATTCCTGATTTTACCATAAAAATAGAAGAGGGAGAGCTGGAGCTAAGTCTGAATTCGAGGAATGCACCTGACCTGAATGTGAGCCGCGAGTACAAGGACATGCTGGAAACCTACAAAAACACAAACAAAAAAAACAAAGCCCAGAAGGATGCGGTGATGTTTGTAAAACAAAAGCTAGATGGTGCAAAATGGTTTATAGATGCCATTCGCCAACGCCAGCAAACGCTATTGATAAGTATGTCTTCTATTATGAATTTCCAAAAGGAATACTTTCTTACCGGTGATCAAACCAAATTGCGCCCCATGATCCTAAAAGACATTGCTGATGAAATAGGAATGGACATTTCTACCGTATCTAGGGTGGCAAGTAATAAGTACGTAGAAACTCCTTATGGTACATTTCTTATCAAAGAGTTCTTTTCAGAATCCATGAAAAATGACGCTGGAGAAGATGTATCTACCAAGGAGATTAAAAAAATACTGGAAGACTCCATAGAGGAAGAAGACAAGCGCCACCCGCTTACTGACGATAATTTGGCTAAGCTGCTAAAAGAAAAAGGCTACCCTATAGCCCGCAGAACGGTTGCCAAATACCGCGAACAACTTAATATCTCGGTGGCCCGCTTACGCAAAGAGCTTTAATACCGTGTATAAAAAATCTGCTCAGCTACTTTCCTATTTATTACACCCGGCAGTATATCCGCTTTTGGGCACCTTAGTACTGCTCTATTTTGGGCCCTTTTACCTTTCGGTAAAAATTACACTGCTTGCCCTACTCCTTGTTTTTGTTGGCACCTACATTCTGCCTGTTACATTAAGTTATCTCCTGTACAGGCTTAATGTTATTCATTCATTAGAAATGAAAACGGCCAACGAAAGAAGGGTTCCCTATTTGGTAGGCACCCTGTGCTATTACCTTGTTTCTATATTAATACTACAAACGGAGCTACCATCTGATGTGCATTTATACATCCTTGCCAGCACGGTAGTAATTGGTGTTCATTTAGTTTGCTTGCGCTTTATGAAGCCGAGCGCCCACATGGCAGGTATTGGCGGGTTTACAGGCTTATTACTTGCATTATCTTTTGAGTATCACGTCAATTTTATTCCCCTACTCTCGTTATGCTTTTTGCTTGCTGGCTTGGTGGCGAGTGCTAGGCTGTACCTAAAAGCCCATAATCCTACCGAACTCATTTTTGGTTACTTCAGCGGCTTACTCATTGTGGGAGGAATGATTTATTTTTCCTAAACAAGTTAAAAACTAAAGGCCAAACCAATCTCGGGACCAATATTCCATTTTGGATTAAACTCAGATTCCATAAAATAAAGTAGTTCAGTATCTAGCTTCGCTATTAGCCCTAAGTTTTTCAAGTCTCTATCTTTAAATGGTCTCCAAAAAACACCTACATCTATACCAGCACCGT
>JAUICR010000023.1 GCA_030427785.1 Bacteroidia bacterium
ATTAGTGGAAATATTACTTTTTTCACATTAAATAAAATTAAAAAACACCTACTCATTCGCTTTTCGGCATACGCGGTTGTTTTTCAATCCAGGCCTGGAAAATTGGTAACAACCTTGTAAAACAAAAAAAAAATGGATTTTACCTAATTGCAGTTGAAAATAAATCTGTCAGAATAGAGTAAGTGCTAACTCGCCCCTTTTACCCATTGATTTTGTTTGTCAAATATTTTTTTTCGATGAACGGCAAAAAAAATAGAACTAATTCATTTCAATATCATGAGTCAACACTACTAAAACATCTCTTAAAAAGCGTCCTAAATTTATCACCCAAAACTTTTACCTTGCGGGCTCAAAAATCTAATGCTATGGCAATTGCTTCTCCTTTCAATTTACAAAAGTGGATAGATGAAAATAGAGATTTATTAAAGCCACCAGTAGGCAACAAAAATCTCTACCCTGCAGGCGAAGATTATATAGTAATGATAGTGGGTGGCCCCAATGCCCGCAAAGATTATCACTACAACGAAACCGAAGAATTATTCTATCAGCTGGAAGGAAATATCACTGTAAAAATACAGGAGGATGGCAAGGCGCGCGAAATTAATTTAGGACCTGGAGACATGTTTTTGCTACCGCCCAAAGTCCCCCACTCTCCTAGCCGCACTGCAGGATCTATAGGCTTGGTGATAGAGCGTGTGCGCAAACCCGAGCATACGGATGGGCTGTTGTGGTTTTGCGACAAGTGTAATACCAAACTTCACGAAACCTACTTTCCATTGCATAATATCGAAAAAGACTTCTTACCAAGATTTAAAGAATACTACCAGTCTGAAGAATTGCGCACCTGTTCTTCATGTGGGCATCAGATGGAAACAGACGAAAGATTTGTCAGTTAAAACAACTTAAACTAAAGGAAGCTATTGTGGTAGAAACAAGGAGGATGACGCAAATTATTGCTGAGGATATTGAAAAAATTGAGGAACTAAAAGCCCTTAATGCAAAATATAAAAAGCTAAGTTTTACCGAGCGTCTCAGGCAATTGTACATAGATTTTCCGCTAGAAGACATAATGGTTACAAGTTCTTTTGCGGCCTCATCTGCCTTTCTATTGAGAGAAGTTTCTATTCACCAGCCTAATCAAACTATCCATTTTATTGATACGGGAAATCATTTTCAAGAAACCTTAGACTATAAGGACAAATTGAAATCGCTCTTTAATCTCAAGATAAAAACCATACGATCAAGTGCTGCCGAGCAGGCGCTGATACAACGGGATAAAACCTGGAGCAAAGATCCCGACTTATGTTGTAAAATAAATAAGGTTCGCCCATTAGAAGCTGTAAAAAGACAACATAAAGTGTGGATTTCCGGGCTTATGAATTCGCAAAGCAATCATCGAGCTACCCTAAATATATTTGAGTTTCGTGGTGGAATAATAAAGTTTCATCCGCTTTTGGACATTATTGCCTCAGAGCTCGAAAGTTATTTTGTTATTCATCAAATTCCTGCCCATCCCTTATTAGCTCAGGGCTACGATTCTATTGGCTGCACACACTGTACACACAAGGGTGAAAATAGAGAGGGCCGATGGAAAAGCAAAGAAAAAACCGAATGTGGCTTGCACCTTTGACCTAAGTTTTACATCAAGGTGAAAACAGATAAGCAAGCTGAACCCGAAGTTGGCAAACCAAAAATCACTGTATTTGGCGGCACCTCTTTTGACGCTGCTAAAGGAGCCAACATGTTGCAGTTGTATGGACTGGATGCTACAGCCACAGCCATTTCTACTAGCCCTGAGCATCAGGTTAATTTATACCAAAACCCAGACAAACTAGTAGCTGTATATAAAACCAAACTAGAAGAAAGTGCGAGTGACTATCAGCTGCTTTATTGCAACTCGCTGTCCTTTGCGCTATATCTACACAATTACCACAAGCCCAGTACCTGGGAGCTAACCAAGTATTACAAGAAGATACTAAAGGAGGCCGAACTAACTCAAATGGCCATTATGGTATCGGATGAGGTAACAGCCGAAAACTTAAGGCGTTTTGTGGTCAAAGAAAGAATTGGCCTTCCTACCGATCTTCAAATTTTCCCGGATATCGAACTCATCAAAAAACTGGAAAAAAGCAGCCCCTCAACTCAAATTGAGCTGATAGATAAAGAACTGGAAAAGTTTAAAAAAGCCGGTTTTACCCAAGTGTTATTTGGCTGTACACATTTAGACAACACGGATTTTAACAACTATCAGGGCTTAACCATTTTTCAACCCGGTTTTATGATGATGCAAGAGTTTACAAAGACTTGTAAGACTTTGCCATTTTAGAAAAACTTTGTCTTTAAAGTTTCTATCACTCTACCTTATCCTTTTGCACTTATTCATCAGCTCGACCATCTAATTGTTTGACATTCACAATTTGACACTCTACAGTTTTCATGATAATTCTCATGTAAAAAGAGTTAAATTACTGTTTTACAACAAATTAAAAACAATTATTTTTGTAGATTCTCGTACTATTAATAAGTGCCAAACCTTGAGTAATAAAAGTCTACTTTATCAAAGCATCAATGCTAATTCACAACCGCAAATTCTGATTTGCGCAGAAAGTGAGGATTACCAGGTGGAGTTTGTAAATGAGGCCTTGAAACAAAAGCTTAAAGGAATGGGGGTATTTCCTGACAACAGCTTTGTTGGCAAGAATTACCTTGAGGTTGCGGCACATTCCATGTCTGTAAATGACATAAATGAGTTGCGAAAATCTTTTGAAGAATGTATCAGTACAAAAAAGAGTAATCGTTTTTCCTCTGTTACCGACCCCAACTGGGAATCAATTTCCTACCCACTACTTGACGACCAAGGAAATGTACAGTACATACTCCGCACTTTTCAGGAAACGTATTACGAGCAAAATAAAATCCGCCAATCTCTTTTTGAAGATGCGCATGCCAGCATTTTTATTACTGACAAAAAAGGGAACATAAGTGACGTAAATCAAGCGAGTAGTGTGCTCACTGGCTATTCCAAAGAAGAATTGCTTACTATGAACTTGGCCGATTTGGTTGATCCGGAAGAGCTATTGGAAAAACCCTCAGAAATAAAAAATCTTGATAACAACAAGGTTATAAACATAAAGAGGACGAGCATTCATAAAAATGGTCGAAGGGGAGTTATTTCTACCTCAATGTCTAGTTTGCCCAATGGGCTTGTATTGGCTTTTGCCCGGGATATCACGGCAGAGTATGAACAGAATTTAGCCCTTGAGCACAGTGAAAAAGCACTTCAATCGGTGATGGAGTCTATACCTAGCTGCGTAAAACTTGTAGATAAGAACTTAGTGCTTAAGGACATCAACAAATCTGGACTAGATTATGTGGAGGCAAGCTCTAAAGAAGAAATCATAGGCCGCAATGTATTGGGCTTAATAGAGCCTGCTTACAAAAAAGCGTTTCAAGAAACGTACGATGCCGCTTACAAAGGTAAATCGGGCAGGCTGGTGTTTGAATTGACCGGACTAAAAGGTACCAAAAGGTGGATGGAAACTCGGGCCGTTTCTTTTAAAGATGCACGTACGGGTGAGCATTTTATCCTTGGAGTTACCCAAGACATTACCGAGCAAAAAAGAAAAAATGACCTTAACATTGAGGTAAACGAAAGATTTCAGACGGTAACAAATGCTACCAATGATGCTATATGGGACTGGGATGCCAAGGCCGATAAAACGTGGGCAAACAAGCGATTATTAAAACTCTACGGAAGCGGACAAGACCCTGACAAAATAAATAGAGAAACTTTTTTTGAACGTGTACATCCTGATGATAAGAAACGTATTTACGATGTTTTTCACAAATCCCTTGAAACTAAAAAAGATAAACTGCTTTCAGAATATCGTTTTAGAACGGGCAATGGAGAATATAGACATTTCTTAGATCGAGCTCTTATAAAATACGATGCCGATGGTAAACCACTGCGTATACTTGGAGCTATGCAGGACATTACGGAGATAAAGCGAAACGAAGAAAAACTAAAAAAGAGCGATAAAAAACACAGGTATTTATTTCACAACAATCCACTACCCATGTTTATTTACATGGTAGAGGATTTACGAATTACCGATTGTAATCAAGCGAGCTTAGAAAAATACGGCTACACGCGTGAGGAGTTTTTAAAGCTTACTATAAAAGACATCAGACCGCCTTCGGAGGTGGATAAAATTGTAGCTGAATTTGACAAAAAAATAGAAGCCGGAGATAAAGACAACAGAGTTTGGACCCATTGCAAAAAAAATGGAGAACTCATGCAAATGGACATTACGGTTCATATAATAACCCATGAGGGTGAAAAATCAGCACTGGTATTGGCTAATGATATTACCGAAAGCCAAAAGAACTCAGAGGAGCTCAAAAAAACGAACCACCGACTAAAAACCTCCAACCAAATTGCCCACTTAGGCTATTGGGAGTATGATTTTGAAACCAATAAAATTGTGTGGACTGAAGAGCTATATGATATCTTAAGAATAGGCGCTGGAAGAACCGAGGTAGAACTGGAGGAAGTAATGGCTGTAGTAAACCCCGATGACGCAATAATCATTCAAAAACAATATACCGAGGCCTTACAAAACTTGGGTAGAACTTATCATACCGGATTTAGGATAACCTGGCCCAATGGGGAGGTTAGAAACATTATTTCAGTTTCTAAGGCATTAAAAGATCCTCAAACCAATAAAATGATAGCCGAGGGCACATTTCAGGATGTGACCGAAAGATTAAGACAACTGAAGGCTATAGAGAAACAAAACGAACAATTTGGAAAAATTGCATGGTTGCAATCACATAAAGTTAGGGCTCCACTCGCTCGTATTATGGGGCTTACAGCTTTATTAAAGCACGATAATCTTAAAGATCAAAAAGAACTCATCGACTTTATTCATAAATCATCTGAAGAACTTGATGAAATAATAAAAGAGGTGGTAAGGCATACGGAGCAAGTTTCTATTAAGGAAATGAACAAGTAGAAGCTTAATAGCTCTCCTTTCTCATAGCTACATACCTCACCTACATAGCATAAGCAATCATAGAGCACGTATTGCAGTTGCCAGTGGGTTACTCTTATTTATACCATTCACCGATTTTATTATTGTATCAAAACCTCTTTTAAAGAATTTTTACAATATTTGGTAGTCTGATAAATATCATACAAGAATTGGTATTTATGATTTTTAGTTAAAAAACCATTCTCGCACTCTACTAATGTTACGCAATCATGAAAACTCTAATAGTGGATGATGACCAAATTGTCATCCTTATTCAAAGAAAAATACTAGAGACTATTGGCCTGAATAGTACCGTACTCGATTTTGGGGATGGACACAAGGCACTAGAGTTTTTGCGAAGCGATGCGGATGCAGAATCTGAATATCTTATTTTTTTGGATATTAATATGCCTGTGCTCGATGGTTGGGGTTTTTTAAATGAAATTCAAAACGAACCTTTTTCATCGCGCCTTAAGATTATAGTTGTTTCTTCTTCCATTGATCCTGCTGATCGCAAAAAATCCAGAAAATTTAAACAGGTAATTGGTTATTTAGAAAAGCCGCTAGAAAAATCTAATTGCGAAAAGCTCTTGGCTTCTACCAAAGTGAATGTTTAATTCAGCATTCAGTTCAAATATTCTTCGTTTGATTAAATTCGTGCCATGTTAAAAATTGATATGCACACTCATATCCTACCAAAGCAACTCCCCAATTTTGCGGAGAAGTTTGGGTACGGAGATTTTATTCACCTAATTCAAAAATCGGATAACACGGCCGATATGATGCAGGGCGAAAAGTTTTTCAGAACTATAGAATCAAATTGCTGGGATCCTAAATTAAGGATAGATGACTACGAAAAGTTTGACACACAAGTACAAGTAGTTTGTACCATCCCGGTAATGTTCAGCTACTGGGCCAAGGGCAAAGATTGCGCAGAACTTTCGAGGTACCTCAACGATCAGATTGCTGAAATTTGTGAAGCCAACCCAAAACATTATTTGGGCTTAGGTACCATTCCTATGCAAGATGCCAATGAGGCAATCAAAGAATTAGAACGCTGTAAAGAGATTGGGCTTTTGGGTGTACAAATTGGCTCCAATATAAATGACAAAAACCTTAGTGAGGAGGAGTTTTTTCCAATATTCAAAGCGGCTCAAGAATTAGGTATGGCCATTTTGGTACATCCTTGGAATATGATGGGAATGAAGCATATGACCAAGTATTGGCTGCCATGGCTGGTGGGTATGCCTGCCGAAACTTCAAGGGCTATTTGCTCCATGATATTTGGTGGAGTATTAGAAAGGTTACCCGATTTAAGAGTTTGCTTTTGCCATGCCGGAGGTTCGTTTTTGCCTACTATAGGCAGAGTAGAACACGGACTGAATTGTCGTCCAGATTTAGTAGCAATTGATAATGCAAAATCTCCGCGCGAATACCTTGGCAAGTTTTGGGTAGACTGTATCACGCATGACCCGATGGCATTAGAGTATATTCTGAAAATGCAGGGTTCTAAAAGAGTTACCCTTGGTTCTGATTATCCTTTTCCATTAGGAGATTTGGAAATTGGAAAATTCATTACAGAAATGGGCTTGGAGCAAAACATAGTAGAGGACATATTTTGCAATGCAACCCTAGAATGGCTTGATATTAATAAAAGCAGGTTTGACGTTTAATTTTAACCTGCTAAAAAAATAAAAGCCCCGTGCAGCCTAGCTTCACGGGGCTTTTTCTTCTACTAACGTTTACTTAGTTTTTTACTACTTTTTGGGTATAGCTGCGGTTTCCATTTTCCACCTTTATAAAATACACTCCTTGAGCATAATCACTCAAATCTAAACTTGTATTTTTAAGAATTGATTTTTCCGTTAATACTTTTCCAGCCAAATCAAATAGTGTCATCGTAGAAACTCCTTCAAAAGCTTCATCTATAATTTGGACTTCTAATTGCCCGGCAGTGGGGTTAGGGTAAACCGTCAATATTCCTTGCGCTAATGGTTTACTTGCACCTGTTTCTTTAGGTACTAAAGCCGCTCCTTTGTCAAGGTCCATTCTCCAGCTAAAACCACCTTTATCAGGTTTAGAAGTACGGTTCCTAATGGCCAATACCACAGAGTTAGTTCCCACCCTAAACACGGTATCTAAATTACCTGTTGGCACAGCATCAAATGGATCACCTCCTGCATTTGGGTTGCTATAGGTACCATCACCGTTGAAAAGCAAATCGTGATTTACAGTTCGCCAGTTGGGCTTACCCATATCTTCTTCCAGTGCTATGGCTGTTCCGTTAATAAATATCTGCATGTTATCATCTACAAACATTCTAAATCGTGCTTCGATTCCAATAGGGTCTATCAGCTCAAAAGTTTTGCGGTAATAGGTCACCCCTGATAAAGAGCTTATTACTTCTGAACCTGGAACCGTATATAGATGGGTCCACGGATAAGGCTGTCCCACAACTACTGGCAAAGTAAAGGTAGAATCATCCGGCACCGAACTCACCCCTGGCCAAGGATACTTATTTGCTGTAGCAGTAGTTACCACCGTACTCAGCATCCACGAGCCATCAGATACACAGCTTAGCGGGCCACCAAGAGGAGGTGCCACCGTACATCCACTATCTGTCCGAATCACCAAAATTACCGAATGGGCGCTGTCACATCCATTGGCAGCCATATAGTGGCTTATATAAGTGCCCGCAGTTGTTTGCCAGGCACCCGCCAGGTAAATACTATCTCCGGGGCAAATGCTATCACTTGAACTACCTGTTGCATTAGGTTTTACATTAAGAACATAGGTATGAACACTGTCGCAACCATTTGCCGCAGGGTAACTCATCATCCAGCTACCGGCTGTTTTGCGCCAAGCTCCAGCAATATATGCGCTGTCTCCATCGCAAATCATTTGAGCAGAAGCTCCGCTACTATTGGGTTTTACCGTGAGGGTAATTGAATGTGTACTGTCACATCCTGCCTGGCTAGTACCGGTAGATGACCAAGTGCCATTAGCTGATTGCCAGGTTCCGAAAATCAAGACACTATCTCCATCGCATATCATTTGCATACTGGCAGTACTTATTAGGCTATCTACTTTTAATTGTACCATAATGATACTGTCACAATTCTTCTTAGTTTTCAAAGAATCGGGATAGATGCCCGCCATACTGTACCAGGTACCACCAATCATTGCGCTATCGCCATCACAAATGCTTAGCATAGCGTTTCCTACATAGGTGGGACATACCTCTAGCTCTTTACAATACACCGAATCACAACCATCAGTTGTGGTAAGAGAGTCAAAGTACATACCTGATTGACTTTGCCATATTCCAAATATTTGAACACTATCTCCTTGGCATACGCTCATTTTAGGGAGTACGAATTTATAACTCGGAGCTAGCGTTACTATATACGTAATGCTACTATCACAGCCATCCGATTTAGGATACACTATCGTTGAAATCCCTACGGATAAAGAATCACAGGTTTTTACGTAAGTAGTATCATAGTAATCGGTACAGGTTACTATCGTGTACGTCAATACCGTGGTCAGAATACTATCGCAACCATTAGAGCCTACAAGGGTGTCTATATAATTTCCTGGCACCGTTTGCCAGGCTCCTGCCAAATAAATGCTGTCACCCATATTAATAGCTTCTGATTGTAGACCCGCACTAGGGCTTAGCACTTTCAATATAGTAATGCATATACTATCGCATTGATTTAATACGCCAATTGTATCTATATAAGTTCCTGGTGTGGTTTGATAAGCTCCTGCCAAATAAATACTATCACCTAGGCAAATACTATCCCTTTTGGTAATACTGGTATAAAGACCTTCGTCAATAAGGCCGTTACAGTTATCATCCACACCATTACATATTTCTGTAGCGCCAGGGTTTATGGCCGCCACAAAATCGTTGCAATCACCACTCAAAGCTATGTATCCGGCTGGTGGACCGCTACACGAATAGGTGCTAGAATCGTTGCTGCCATATAGGTCATTGTCAAAGTCTTTATAATAAATGCCAGATTCCAAATCAAAGCTAAATTCATAACCAAAACAATTGTTAGCATGTAGCCTTACATAAAAAGTATCAAGAGGATAACAGGAAAGAACTAAGGAACTGTCTTCGCTTGCACCAAGTGGTAAATTGGATAATACAGTTGAACTCACTGTACTTCCGTTTTTATTTAGCAGATATACCCATAAATCGGCACCAGTAGAATTGCTTGTATTGTTTAACTTCAGCTTCAGCCTAATTGTTTTATAGCCTGAATTATAGAACTTAAAATAATCATCAGAATCTGTAGAAGAATTGTAATGCCCAACGGTGCCTGTATGTGTTTGGGTAACATCCATTGTATTCGCCATTGCGAGCGAACCATTTGGCTCAATATCCTGCACCGCTGATGGAACAAATTCAAATCTTACCGTATAATTAAAACATCCTCCTGAATAAGCTACTCTAAACCCTACTGTATCTGCGGCTACACAAAAAGCGGTAAGCGTATCGGTATACCACTGTCCTACCGGAATATTGGCGTATACATCACTAGCTCTGGTACTTCCGTTTTTATCTAATAAGTAGGTGTACAAGTCTGCAGATCCAGCATTACTGGTATTTTGATAATCAATAATAGCAACCCAGGTACCGTTGCCCGGAAACTGCATTTTATAATAATCGTTTACATCTGTACCCTGTGAGCCCGTATGGCCCATTCGTCCATTGATTGTATCGGTAAAGTCCACTTTATTTGCCGTAGCATAACTGTTATTTGGCTCAATATCATTAGTTGCGCCAGGCACCGCGATGAACTCAAAATTGTAGGCAAAACAACCCGTATGAGAAATTCTTATTCCGATAGTATCTGATGCTAGGCAAAATGCGGAGATGGTATCTGAACCACTTGACCCCACAGGTACATTTACAGCTACATCACTTGCGATAGTAGATCCATTAAAATTTAAAATGTAATAATAAAAATCAGACGAAGATGCATTACTCGTATTCGTGTAATTTACCACCAAACTAACCGTTCCGTCATCAGGAAGTAATGTTTTGAAGTAATCATTGGCATCCACTTTACCAGGACGAGAGTAACCTATTCTTCCTGAAGTGCTGGCATTAAAATTAATCTTTTGAGCGGTGTTGAAAGCATCATTTGTGGGCGAGTCATTTCCTCCTGTGGGATGATGAATCAATTGAAACGAATAATCAAAACAACCGGTATGTGAAATCCGTACTACCATAGTGTCTTGTGCCAAACAAAAAGCTTGGATTGTATCCGTAAGGGTAGCTCCAACCGGAACATTGGTACCCGTTTGGCTCACCAAGTTGGAACCAAGCGAATTATACAAATAATAATAGAAATCAGAGGAGGCATATTGACTTGTATTGGTATAAGTGACAACCAGGCTAAGACTACCGTCATCGGGGATGTACGTTTTAAAATAATCGTTAGCATCTACCCCACTATTACTAACGTATCCTATTCGTCCGGTAGGGGTGGTCCCGAATGGGAACCATTGCGCATCCCCTACTGTGTTATTTGGTTCTGAATCATTGGGTCCTGCGGACTCTAGCAGTACCTGAAAGCTATAGGTGAAGCACCCTGTAGAAGTAGCTCGCATCCATATTGAGTCTTGGGCTCGGCAATTTACCACAAGGGTATCTGTGAATGTTGCTCCCAATGGCACATTTGAATAAGTCTTGCTTTCTAGTGCCGAACCGTTATAATTAAGAACATAGGCGTAAAAATCTGAGCTAGTGTAGCTACTTGTGTTGGTATAGCTAACCACCATTTTTACTCTACCATCATCGGGTGTAAAGGTTTTAAAATAATCATTAACATCATTTGTTCCATTTCCCACATATCCCACTCTTCCGTTTACAGTGCTACCAAAATTTGTCCAGGTAGCGGTACTTAAAGTGTTGTTTGGCTCCAGGTCATTTGGCGCCACACCATCCAGCAAAAAGGTAAAACCATAGGCAAAACACCCTGTAGAATTAGTTTTAAACCAAATAGAATCTTTGGCTCGGCAAAACACTTCTATAGTATCAGTAAAGGTGGCGCCTAATGGCACATTCGAAAAAGTTTTACTTCCAAGGTTTGACCCATTACTATTGAGTACATAGGCATATAAATCAGAAGAAGAAGCACCACTAGTATTGGTGTAGCTTACTACTACTTGTACGGTGCCATCATCTGGAGAATAGGTTTTAAAATGATCGTAAGCATCATTGTACCCAGGTTTAAAGTAGCCTATCCGGCCCATAGTACTTACCCCATAAGTCACCATCTCGGCATTGGCAAACAAATCATTAGAAGGGCTATCAGACATACCTGATGAAATAACTTTATAACTAAAGCTATAATCAAAAGACTGACTACTGTTGCTTCTTAAATATATTGTGTCCTGTAATCGGCAAGTAATATCAAAAGAATCTGAAATCGCTCCTATCAGGGGAACATTGGAATAACTCTTCGTAACAATATTTGATAAGGACGATGTTAGTACCTGAAAAACAAAATCGGAAGCTGAACTACCGCTTTGGTTCGTATAGGTTACGTATACTCTAATTGTACCGTCATCTCCTGTTAATGATTTGAAGTAATCATTCTGATCTGCTGCACTCATAGAACCAGTGACCACAGAGTTTTCATTTATTAGGTTTGCTGTAGGGAAGCCGTTATTGGGCTCAGTTTCGGGTTGTGCATAAGCAGGATAGCAAAATGCACATAGGCTAAGAAATAGCGCTACAAAATACTTGTAATTCATAGTTAGGTGATTGAGGTTGTTAATACTTGCAGGTAGGTGCTATTTACTATCTCAAAAAATACTCCAAATCAAATAACCTACTAGCAAACAACAATTTAACCTATCACATATTCCCGGATTTCTTCCCTTAAACACACAGCTTTTCCTAAAATGAAAACCATATATCAAGAAGTTCAATAAGTAGATTGAACAGCCCCTAATAGACTTTCAATTATTCTACCTTTGCCTTCTTATTTTATAGTACATAATTATGAGTGATGCCATAAAGCATGAGTGCGGAATAGCCTTGGTAAGGCTGAAAAAACCACTAGACTTTTATCTTCAGAAATATGGTACAGCACTATATGGTGTGAATAAAATGTACCTGCTTATGGAAAAGCAGCACAACAGAGGGCAGGACGGAGCTGGCCTTGCCAATATCAAGTTTGATATGAAACCTGGTAAGCGCTATATAAGTCGTCATCGCTCAAACGATAAAACTCCAATTCAAGATTTATTTCAGCATATAAATAAACGTATAGACGAAGGCATTGGTAATAATAGAGAAAAGCTACAGGATGCAGAGTGGCTAAAAGAAAACCTGCCTTATGTAGGTGAGCTTTATCTTGGCCACCTGCGCTATGGAACCTATGGTGGAAACTCTATTGAAAACTGCCATCCCTTTTTACGTCAAAACAACTGGGTAACTAGAAATTTGATTCTAGCGGGAAATTTTAATATGACCAATGTTGATGAGTTATTTGAACAATTGGTGGATTTAGGTCAGCATCCTAAAGAAAAAGCGGATACGGTAACAATTCTAGAAAAAATCGGGCATTTTCTTGACGAACAGAATGAAGATATATACCGAAGATATAAGGAACAAGGACTCGCAAAACGAGACATTAGTCAACAAATAGCCAAAGAGCTAGATATCCAAAAAATACTTACTGATAGTGCTAAGAAATGGGACGGTGGCTACGCAATGGCCGGACTATTTGGCCATGGCGATGCATTTGTACTGCGTGACCCATCTGGTATACGACCCGCCTTTTATTACGATGATGATGAAATTACGGTAGTAGCATCCGAGCGCCCGGTAATTCAAACGGCCTTTGATGTGCCGTTTTCCGAAATTAAAGAGGTAAATCCCGGTCATGCACTTATTATTAGAAAAAACGGAGACATTTCTATGGAAATGGTTCGTGAGCCCCTCGAAAGAAAAGCGTGCTCTTTCGAAAGAATCTACTTTTCTAGAGGCAATGACGCTGATATTTATCGTGAGCGCATAGAATTAGGAAAGAGTGTGTGCCCGGCCATATTAGACGAGGTGGAATTTGATTTGAAACGCACCGTATTTTCCTTCATCCCCAATACGGCCGAAATTTCTTTTTACGGTATGATAAAAGGAATGGAGAGTTATCTAAATCAAGTGAAGCACGATAAAATCCTAAAATATGAAGGAACTCTTGATTCTGAGAAACTGACGGAATTATTAAGCATCCGCCCTAGAGTAGAAAAAGCTATATGGAAGGATGTAAAAATGCGCACCTTTATTACCGAGGATAGCAGCCGAGATGACTTAGTATCGCATGTATACGACATTACCTACGAAACGGTAAAACCAGACGATAATCTGGTGGTAATAGATGATAGTATCGTACGAGGTACTACTTTAAAGCAAAGTATTATCAAGATACTTGATCGTCTTAATCCAAAAAAAATTGTGGTTGTGTCATCTGCCCCGCAAATCCGTTACCCTGATTGCTACGGAATAGATATGGCCAAGCTGGGTGATTTTATCGCCTTTAGAGCGGCTATTGCTTTGCTTAAAGAAAGCGGGTTGGATAATGTAATAGACCATGTGTACGAAAGATGTCTTGCGCAAAAACATTTGCCGGATGAAGAAATTCAAAACTTTGTAAAAGATATATACGCACCCTTTTCTCCTGAGCAAATAAGTGACAAAATAGCGCAGATACTTACACCTGAAGGAACCAAAGCAGAGGTGAAAATCATCTATCAAGGAATATCGAGCCTACATAAGGCCTGCCCTAATAATACGGGCGATTGGTATTTCACAGGCGACTTTCCCACCCCAGGTGGTATGCGGGTAGTGAATAAGGCATTTTTGAATTTTTATGAAGGAAAAAATGTTCGGGCGTATTAAGACTATTTGTCTTCAACCAATTAGGTAGCCTATCTTGCCAAGACCAAAAAAATCTTAATATGTTTTCAAAAGCTTGTGAATACGCAATAAAAGCCATGATTTTCATCTCTTCAAGAACTGAAGAAAAATGTGTGAGCCTAAAAGATATTGCAAAAGGAACCAACTCACCTGAAGCCTTTACGGCCAAAACATTGCAAAAGCTTAGCAGAACAGATATTCTCAACTCCATAAAAGGCCCTAATGGTGGCTTCTTCCTCAGCAAGCCCACATCCGAAATAATGCTGTCGGAAATAGTAATAGCTATTGACGGGAATGAAATTTTTACCGGCTGCGCCCTTGGACTTTCTGAATGCTCAGAAACCAAACCCTGCCCAGTGCACGATAAATTTAAAGGTATTAAAGAAGATTTAATAGCTATGTGCTATAACACCTCCCTGGCCGAAACTTCTCAAAAACTAGCAGATGGAACCGTGTTTTTAAAAAATGACAATTGAGCCTTGAAACAAGATATTACTACTGTAGAAGACATTGAGCTATTAGTAAACAGCTTTTACGCAAAAGTCCAGGCCGAGCCACTTCTTGGCTCCATTTTTAATGGCGTAATAAAAGACAACTGGCCTGTACACCTTAAAAAGATGTACGGATTTTGGCAAACCATTTTGTTTAATGAAAGAGCCTATTCAGGCAGTCCCTTCCCTCCGCATGCAAAGCTCCCTATAGACAAAAAGCATTTTGACACTTGGCTTCATTTGTTTGAAACCACCGTAAACGAACATTTTGAGGGAGAAAAAGCCGATGAAGCAAAATGGCGTGCCCAAAAAATGGCGGAAATGTTTAATTTCAAAATCAACTACCTCAGGCAGTCCTAGCTATTGGCTAAACCCTCGGAAAAAGCAATGTAATCATAGCTCTAGCAGCTTAAAACGGTTTACTTAGCATTAACCAAAGTCCTTAAACAGATGCTATTCGAAATAGCAAAAAGCCGTCATTCTAAAAATAATACGTTTAATTTGAATATTCATAAAACCATAGTACTCTACTATTTTTTATGATTATTTATTTTTGGAAAAATTAAAAAATAGCATTCATGGATATCAATTCAATATTTGACGAGAACAAAGCTTGGGTAGACAAAAAAGTAAAAGTTGACGCAAACTACTTTCAAGAATTATCAAAAGGCCAAAACCCAGAAATACTCTATATAGGGTGTTCTGACAGTAGAGTTACTGCCGAAGAGCTAATGGGTGCTAAGCCAGGCGAGGCCTTTGTTCACAGAAATATTGCCAATATGGTTTCTAATTTGGACCTAAGCGCCATGTCTGTAATCAACTATGCCGTAAAATATCTGAAAGTAGACCATATCGTTGTTTGTGGTCATTACTACTGTGGTGGTGTAAAAGCTGCTATGGAATCCAAAGACTTAGGCATCCTTAACCCATGGCTCAGAAGCATTAGGGATGTATACCGCTTGCATCGTGTGGAGCTAAATAAGATAGCAGATGACGAAGAACGCTACAAGCGCCTGGTAGAACTAAATGTAGAGGAACAGTGTATCAATGTGTTGAAAACAGCAGAAGTACAATTAGCTTACCGCAATCGTGGCCTAAAGGTACATGCATGGGTTTTCGATATTCATAGTGGAAACCTGATAAATTTGAACCTTGATATAGAAAAGGCCCTAAAGGATATTCGCGAAATTTACCATTTGGAATAATTTCAATCGCATATTGTATATTTGGCTTGAGTTTATTTCTGAATTCAATCCCCCTAAAATTATATAGCTACTTGGATGTTATCAATACAATCCCGCTATGGGCTACATTGATAATGTTACATGCCCTTGAGTTGAGGGCTATTATTACTATTTTCGCGACAATTTCAAAACAATTTGACAATGATTAAGAAGTTTTTTGCATTTGTATTGGCCATAGCAATGGCCTTACCTGCCGTAGCCAACGAAGGAATGTGGTTACCGCTTTTATTAGGGCGCAACTATGAAGACATGAAAGCTCATGGCTTACAATTAACACCCGAGCAACTTTATTCCATCAATAATTCAAGCATAAAAGATGCTATCGTTTCACTAGGTGGATTTTGTACTGCCGAGGTAATTTCAAAAAATGGACTACTTCTTACTAATCACCACTGTGGATATGAGGTAATTCAATCTCATTCTACTCCCGAGAATAATTTATTGGACGATGGGTTTTGGGCAAAATCGTACAATGAAGAGTTAGCTAATGAAGGTTTGTTTGTGCGTTTTTTGGTACGAATGGAAGACGTGACTGCCGAAGTAAACGCAGGGCTTACCGATGATATGGACGAAGATACCCGTGCCAAAAAAATTCAGGAAATCTCTAAAACTATCGAAGATCGCGTTTCGGAAGAAGGTGACTATGATACGGATGTAAAGAGCTTTTATCACGGAAACGAGTTTTACCTTTTTGTATACGAAACCTACCACGATGTAAGGTTGGTAGGAGCTCCTCCTTCTTCTGTAGGTAAGTTTGGTGGCGATACCGACAACTGGATGTGGCCACGTCAAACGGGTGACTTTAGCATGTTTAGAGTCTACACAAGTCCTGATGGAAAACCTGCAAAGTATTCAGCCGATAATATTCCTATGAAACCTAAGCACCACCTGCCAATATCTTTAGATGGTGTGCAAGAAGGCGATTTTACCATGGTTTTTGGCTACCCAGGTAGCACAGACAGATATCTTAGCAGCTATGGTGTAAAACAAGCAATCGATATATACAACCCATCGGTAGTAGAGGTACGTGATTTGAAACTAGAAATTATGTCAAAATACATGGCCGCTGACGACACTATCCGTATACAATATGCATCTAAGCACGCTCGTGTTTCTAACTATTGGAAATATTACATTGGCCAAACTGAGCAATTGAAAAAAAATAAAGTGTACGACAAAAAGCTAGCAATAGAAGATGACTTCAGAGCTTGGGTAAATGCCGATGTAAAACGTCAGGAAAAATACGGCAATACGCTTACACTAATGGCTGAAGCCTATTCAGAGTCTGACCCATTTGTAAAAAGCTCAGTATATGTGCGCGAGGCTGGTTTAACCGGTTCGGATATGGCTTTGTTTGCATTTAGATTCAATAAATTTATGGAAGCTATTTTTTCTTTAGAAGACCAGAAATCTGAAAAATTAAAAGCTGCTAAAAGCGATGAAGATAAAGCTGCTGTAGCCAGCGAATTTGACCCTAAGATTGACGGCCTTATGACTAGGTTGAACAAAATGACAGAAGATCATTTTGCTGATTATAATGAAGAACTTGACAAAGAACTATTTGGTAGCCTTACTGCTCTTTACAGTGCTAATATTAGTGAGGACCAACAGCCTCAATTCATTATCGATGCCGCTAAAAAGTACAAAGGCAACTGGAAAAAGTATGCTGACCACGTATATGGAAAATCGTTTTTGGTAAGCGCAGAGTCTGTTCAGAAATTTTTGGAGAAACCATCAAAAAGCTCCTTAGAAAAAGATCCTGCCTCTATGATAGGTATGGAGCTATACAATATGTACAGCAGCGCTGCAAGTGCGCACGCTAGCACTGACGACAAGCAGCAAAAAAGCTACAGATTATTTACAGCCGGTGTGAGAGAAATGAACGCAGACGTAAATTATGCTCCTGACGCTAACAGTACTATGAGAATGACCTATGGTACAGTAGGTAGCTACGAACCACGTGATGGAGTGTTCTATGATTTTTACACTACCTCTGATGGTATTCTTGAAAAAGAAGATGCTAGCGATCCTGAGTTTGTAGTTCCCGAAAAACTAATTGCCATGCTAAAGCAGAAGGATTTTGGTCGCTATGCAAATGAAAAAGGTGAATTACCTGTTTGCTTCATTAGCAATAATGATATCACTGGTGGTAACTCTGGTAGCCCTGTTATCAATGGAAAAGGAGAGCTTGTTGGTTGTGCCTTTGACGGTAACTGGGAGGCTATGAGCGGTGACATCTTTTTTGAAAAAACCCTGCAAAGAACAATTTCTGTTGACATCCGCTACGTATTATACATAGTAGATAAGTACGCTGGTGCTACCAACATCATACAGGAACTCACCTTTGCCGAAAGCGCAAAAAAACCCGAAAGAGTAAAAGAGAATTTTACAGGTGAACTTAAAACTCAACCTGTAAGTAATTAATACTTATTTCCCTTTAAATACTAAAACCCCAGGCATTTGTCTGGGGTTTTTATTTTTGTAACTATGATACGATACACGCTTTTGCTTATTAGTACCTTACTTATCGGTTCGTACTACGCGCTGCCTGGTCATGCCAAAAAAGCTCCTGCAGGAACCGAACCGGTACCCAATCTACCCAATAGATTTTTAGACAAAGTGGAGGTTACCAATATTGCTTGGAGGGAGTATCTATTTTTTCAAAAAAATAAATTTGGACAAGAATCAGAGGAGTTTCTTAATGCCATTCCGGATACGGCTGTTTGGAAACTATCCTATGATGTATCTTTTTTTTCTTCTCATAAGTATAATGACTGGCCTATGGTGGGTATCAGTTTTGAGCAGGCACAACAATATGCTATATGGCGCTCAATGGTAGTTTCGCAAAAAGAAAAACGCGAAATCACCTATTTTCTTCCCAGCCTAAAAGTATACAAAATGGCAAGCGCCAAAACATCTCCCAATAAGATGGCCGAGGGTTTATACTCTACCAGTGTAGGCTTTAGAACTTTTTTGGGATTGTGTGAAAATGCAGCTGAAATGACCGACAAAGAAGGACTTGCCATTATGGGCTCTGACCGCGAAAAGTGTTTGGACACCATCAGTTATGTAGTTCCAAAACACAATTTAGGTTTTAGGTGTATGGCTACCGTAAAATAATAAAAGGTAATTTTTTTAACTGGTCAGTTTGATTGTTACCTCGGTAGAGGCATCCAAATACTCCTTAAGGCCTTGCCATTTAAGAATAGCCAGTTTCAAGTCATCTTGGTGTATAGGCTTGCTTAAAAAATCGTTCATCCCTACTTCAAAACATCTTCGTTTGTCTATGCTTGCAATATTGGCCGTAGTAGCAATAATAATAGGCCTTGCGTCAGAATTCTCCACTATTCGTTTTGTTGCCTCAATACCATCCATTACAGGCATTTGGATGTCCATTAGTATGATGTTGTAATATTTCTTCATAGCCATTTGCAGGGCCTCCTCTCCATTATTAGCAATGTCTAATTTTAATCCAAATTTCTCAAGCATAAGAGCCATGAGTTTTTGGTTTACCACATTGTCTTCTGCGTAAAGTATCTTAAGCGTTGGGTCTATTTCACTTTTGCGGAAAATAGATTTCACCGTGGTAGTTTCCTTAAAGTACTCTTCTAATTGAAGGCTAAACGAAACCTCTGTACCTACATTCTTTTTACTTACGATGTGTAGTTTTCCACCCATCATTTCAAGTAGTTCATCAGTTATAGACAATCTTGAACCTGTGCCTTTAAGTCGTTTAGATTTTTTCTTAGTGGCTCCAAAAAACGATAAGACACTTCTAGCTCTTAATTGCATTCCAACTCCTGAATCTTTTATGCTAAAGTGAATAGACACTTTACTCCCTTCTTTTTTAAGAAGCTTTACTCTAAGCAATACTTCTCCTTTCTCTGTAAACTTAAATGCATTATTCAGCAAATGCATTAACACCTGCTTTATCCTTGAGGCATCACCTCTCAATAGGCTGGGTATATCAGGATCTAAATAATACTTAAAACTAACCGAGTCCTTTTTTAAATGCTGCTTAGATAGGTTTATGGCTGAATCAATAGAGTTCTCCAAATCCAATACAGATTCTTTCAATTTCAGTTCCCCTGACCCTAATTCCGAAATACTCAAAACATCATTAATCATTGACATTAGTGAATCAGCATTCTCTTTTATGGCAAGTAATTTATCCTGTTGACTAGGGCTTAACTTTGTGTTTTCTAAGAATGTTGACATTCCTAAAATCGCGTTCATGGGAGTTTTTAGTTCATGGCTCATGGTATTCAGAAACTCTTCGCGCGTACGAGCTGCTGCCAGGGCCGCCATAGAGGATTCCCGATATCCCCTTCCAAACTTGATAGCCATAACCAATGCCTGAGAAAAAATAAAAATAGCCAAACCAGCTACTTCCAATAATGGCCAATGGGCTGAAAGATTATAGTAAATCAATACCTGATGCAGTATCACTACAAATAGCGAGGTCATACCAAGCATATTGACTAATGTCAATTTGTGGGAAAAACTCGATTCTTCTATACCCCCTATTCCAATAATCAAAAGTGCTATTAAAATAATAATACAATACACCACTAAAAACTGAGTGAAAATCGCTGGCGGAAGCACTAGAGTGGCCAATATCATTAGCATGCTGATACCTGATAATATATGGAATATGGTTGGTTTTAATATTTCGTCAAAGGTTCGAAGCAAGAAATAACCAAAGAAAATAACACTTGTGTACAAGGAAACATACATCAATCGAATGGTTGTTTCCCATGATAAATTTTTGAACAATGCCTGCAACAAATGTGGACCTGAGCTAAACACAAAGACGGCAAAACACCCACAAAAAAGAAAAAAGAAAACCCCCTCTGTGTCGCTCGTCTTAAACCAAAATAGGCCTAAAGCAAAAATACCCGCTAACAAAAGGCACCCAGTTAAGAATAATATGCCACCGATTTCGAGGTTCTTGCTATAAAACACTTTTTCGGCCGGCCCTATAACCACGGGTTTTAAAATACCTCCCTGGCTATGGTGAAAGTTCGAAACCTTCACAATAATTTCGTTTTTACCGGGTACAAAATTTACCGTCTTAGTGGCATTCCTCCAGTAGGGGCGCGAGGTTTGGCTATCAGTTCCAATTGAACCACTTCCTTCAAATCCTTTCCCATTTACAAACACTTCATAGGCAGTGCTAACATCTCTAAAAGCTATTGCCTGCTTAGGAAATGACTCAGGAAATATGATGGATAACCGATATGTGGCCTTACCAAATTCTTTATTCCCCTGATGCAAAGCCTCAAAATGACTCCAGCTTACGGTTGCTTTCTCATATCTTTCTATTCGATGCAATCCCTCCGGGTCGGCCCAAAAATTCTCTGGATTCAATAAGGTATCGGGGTAAAACTCCCACTCTCCATCCAGTTCCAAAAATTTGTTTTGAGAGAAATCATAGTCCCTTAAATCGAGAACCCCTTGCACGGCCAATTGCTTGGCTGAAGCGAATCCAATAAAAATGAAGAGCAGTCCTATGATTTTCAGTAACCTCAATTTTCTGTAATTATTTGATATACAGTACAAGTATTATCCCATAAAGCTAATTAAATAGTAATCAAACTATTAATACTGTATGTAATTCTTACGATTTCTCTTATTGGGAAATTAGGACATTTTTATCTCCTCTTTTAACTTAACTATAAACTTTTACTAACATAAATTTTTCTTGAGAACTTATTAATAATGAGCACCCTACACCGATCAAGGTTTAAACGTTAAAATTTAGCAAAATCCCGTGCTGCTTAGTTTTCTGAAACTAAACCGGGCATTCCTGATTCCAGTAATTTTAACAAGGCTTTAACTTGACAAAAAGAATATTCCTAGCATTTTCGCGTATCGCTACTACTTGATTAAATAACCTATGTAAAACTATACTTTTGCAGCCCTAGAATTTGAAATTATCATGGAAACAACAAGGACTAGCTCAGAAATTCAGGAGCTAAATGAGCGTATAAAAGAAGAGAGCGCTTTTATCGACCTAATAATGATGGAGGTAAACAAATCCATTATTGGTCAGAAAAAAATGATCGAAAGACTTTTATTGGCATTGCTAGGAAACGGGCATATCCTGCTAGAAGGTGTGCCAGGTCTTGCAAAAACTCTGGCCATAAACTCTTTGGCCAAGGCTATAAAAGCAGACTTTAGCCGTGTACAATTCACTCCTGATCTTTTGCCATCTGATGTTATCGGCACTCAGATTTACAATATGCAGAAGGGTGAATTTGCCATCAAGCATGGGCCCATATTTGCCAACTTTGTACTGGCAGATGAAATAAATAGAGCACCTGCCAAAGTGCAGAGCGCTTTGCTAGAAGCTATGCAAGAGCGCCAAGTTACCATTGGCGAAAACACATACGATTTACCGGAACCATTCTTAGTATTGGCTACGCAAAACCCGGTAGAACAAGAGGGAACCTATCCACTACCTGAGGCGCAGAGCGACAGATTCATGCTAAAAACCGTAATCACTTACCCTACTTTGGAGGATGAACGAATGATTATGCGCCAAAATTTGGCAGGTGGCCCTGAACCCATTAATGCCGTGGTAGATGCCTCAGTTATACTTAAAGCTAGGCAAATGGTAAAAGAGGTATACATGGATGAAAAAATTGAAAAATACATTCTTGATATCATTTTTGCCACACGAAATCCCGAAGATTATAAACTTTCTCACCTTAAGCCATTAATCAGTTTTGGGGCATCGCCTCGTGGAAGCATCGGATTGGCAAATACAGCCCGCGTATATGCTTTTATAAAGAGGAGAGGCTATGTGATTCCTGAAGATGTGCGTGCAGTAGTGCACGATGTGCTTCGCCACCGTATAGGGATTACTTATGAAGCCGAAGCCGAAAACATCAGTAGTGAAGATATTATCAACCAGATATTGGATGCCGTAGAAGTACCATAGATAGTTGACAATTCACAGTTTGCATTTTTGCAAACTGAAAAAACTGAGGACTGATAACTGATTTCCTAAAATGGATACTAAAGAACTCTTAAAAAAGGTAAGGCGAATTGAAATAAAGACTCGAAGACTGTCGAATCACATTTTTTCAGGTGAATATCACAGTAGCTTCAAAGGAAGAGGTATGGCCTTTAGCGAAGTGCGCAAATACGAAGCAGGCGATGACATCAGGTCTATAGACTGGAACGTGACCGCCAGGTTAAATGAGCCTTATATTAAAGTGTTTGAAGAAGAACGAGAACTTACTTTTATTCTCTTGGTGGATGTAAGTGGCTCAGAAAGTTTTGGTTCTAAAATTCAGCTTAAAAAAGAGATGATAACGGAAATATGTGCTACTCTGGCCTTTGCTGCTATCCAAAATAATGACAAGGTTGGGATCATTTTCTTTAGCGATCAAATAGAACAATTCATTCCTCCCAAAAAGGGAAAGTCACATATTTTAAGAATTATTAGAGAACTAATTGAAATAGAACCGAAGAGTACCAAGACGAATATTGATCAAGCACTACGATTTTTTAGCAGTATCCAAAAAAAGAGAGCTATTGCCTTTGTTCTATCTGATTTTATGGATGACAATTACCGCGATGCTTTAAAAATAATGGCCCGAAAGCATGACGTAAATGGAATAAGAGTATTTGATACGCGAGAAGAAAAACTACCGAGCCTGGGAGTAGTACCTCTTAGTGATCCTGAAACTGGTCAAATACACTGGGTGAACACTAGTTCAAAAAACTTGCAGTTTAAGATGGCCAAGTCCTTTCACGAGCGTGTTGGTTATTTTAAAGAGAGCTTTAGTCGCAGTGGTGCCGGTCAGCTTTCTATTCGAACCGATGAATCCTACCCCGCCAAGTTATTAGGGTACTTTAAACAAAAATCTTCACGATGAAAAAGGTATTGTTTATCCTGGGTTTAGCATTTCTTTCCTTTACAGGAAATGCTCAAATACTATCCTTTGACACT
>JAUICR010000270.1 GCA_030427785.1 Bacteroidia bacterium
CTAGCCTTAGAAAGTGTTTCGAAAACATCAGAAAAACTCAATAAGAATTACTTTCAACAGGTGAGCCCTCGAGAGATAAATCTGTTTTACATTAAAGATGGACTGCGAGAAAGAATTGAAAAATCTGGTGATACATGGCTGGTGCTGAACACAGACATACGTTTAACCAAAGAAACTCTGGAAGAGGAGTTATTAAATTTTCCTGAGCGGTTCAGCCCCAACGTGATATTAAGGCCACTGTATCAGGAAGCTGTCTTGCCTAATTTAGCCTATATAGGTGGGGGTGGGGAGATTGCGTATTGGTTACAGCTAAAAGAAATGTTTAAAAACTTTAAGGTACCATTTCCAATGCTGATACTAAGAAATTCTGTTTTATGGTATACGTCAAAACAGCACCGAAAACTAGACAAACTTGGACTTTCGGTTCAGGATCTTTTTCAACCCCTTAATAAGATAAAATCTGATTTGATAAAAAGAGAGTCGGATTTAGATTTAAGCCTGTCAAAATATCACCAACAGCTAGAAGCAATATTTGATGATTTGGAAAGAGTGGCACTTTTAACCGATAAGAGTATGCTTGGCGCAGTAAATGCGCAACAGCAAAAGCAACTAAATGGACTTGCTAACCTTAGGAAAAAATTGTTGAAAGCGGAAAGCCGAAGTCATAATGATATTCTAGATAGAGCAGAAAAAATCTATTTCGAGTTATTTCCAACCAATTCTTTGCAAGAGCGGTATTCTACACTTGCTGTACCATACTCTGAATATGGTGATGACTTTATCGTAAAATTATTGGAATCGATTAACCCCCTGGATTTTCGTTTTAGTTTAGTAGAATATCACGATTGATACTCTACTTTATCTAGTAAATCGTACAGCTCTTGGTTAGTTTTTTCCCAAAAGGTAAACTGCAAAACGCTAATGGCCATACTCGCTTCATATCTCAAAGCATCCAATTGCTCTTTCACAACAGATTGAATAGCAGCTTCTCTGATTTCTTCAAGGTGCTGAACGTTTCTTTTTACCACGGCAAAGAGCTCAGTTTTACGAGAAACTAGCTTGTTCACTATCTTAAATATCGATTTAATAGAATGAGTTACTTGATTTTCAAATTCTGCGGCATCCTGACTATGAAGAATTTTTTTCTTCAAAATTTCGAGATGGACTATAGCCTCAGAGGCGGGATTTTTTTTATTGGAGTTCATAATTAGTTAGGTCTTGGTTTTAGTGTTGGTCCTTAATAGAAGGCTGCTAAAAAAGTAACCCTCTGTTTGGTTTTAATTGGTTTTCTCAAATTTAATAAAACCCTTTCAGTTTTACTAGGTGTAAATTACTATAATCTAGTCGGTTGAGTTAGAAAGACTAACATTTTCTTTCCCCAGAGTTATTAACAATATCTTTTTATAGACTTTGCTGATTTTTTCCTGACATTCAGCAATTCGTAACATCTTAGGACTTTTAACTTTATTTTTAATTGATGTTTCTGGTAATTCTTCAAGAAAACGAAACGCAATGTTTCGAATATTGTTGTAGTAAAAGTTTTGTTTTTTCTTTCAGAATTAACCTGAGCTACATGCGAGAGGAAAGAAATGGGGCCTTATTCTTCAAGGTTTTCTTCACATTTAATAATGGACTTTTCGCTTTTCTTTAAATTCTGTAAGGCCATCTTAGCTAATTGAGATACATTTGCAATTCACAAAACAAACTAAAAAAAAGAGTACATGGCAGAGGCAGGCACGGATTCGGTAAAGTATATGGAAGCAATGGATCGTGCGGTTGAATACGTACAAAGATTAGGTTTTGAAGGTATTCGCGCACGACATGAAGATTTTGATGAACCAGCTCATCTTAAAATGCAAGGAGAGGATAAGTCTTTTGTACCTGATATTACAGCTGTAAAAAATGGTGGCAAGTACTACTTTGAAATTGCAGATCGATCTATCGTTGAAACCGATGTTATAGGTAAATGGAAACTGATGGCCACCTTAGCTAGTATGAAAGGGGGTGATTTAAGAGTTTTTGTTCCTTATGGTTGCATGAAATTCACAACCGAAATCCTTGAGAAAAAGAATATAAAGGCAGAAATTATAAAATTGTCTAGATAAAATAAGTGATGTTGCGAGGTAGACTTGCAGTCAAAAATATTAAGCCAGTTGAATGTTAATTCAACTGGTTTTTTTTTGCTTCTTCTTTTTTCTGGGAGGTAAAAAAAAAGCCACTCATTGAGTGGCTTCTTGTTTTATAATGTAGAAAAGAATTAAGCTCTTTTCTCCTTAATTCTTGCAGCTTTACCTGTAAGTTCTCTTTGGTAAAATATACGTGCTCTACGCACTTTACCTACTTTGTTAACTTCTATTTTGTCAATAGTGGGTAGGTTTACCGGGAAAATTCTTTCCACGCCAATATTACCTGACATCTTGCGAATAGTGAACGTTTCAGTAGACTTTTCTCCTCTTCGTTGTAGCACTACACCGCGGAAGAACTGTATACGTTCCTTTGCACCCTCCTTAATTTTGTAATAAACAGTGATAGTATCACCAGCTGAAAATTTTGGAAATTCTTTTTTCTCGATGTACTGATCCTGTACTAGTTTTAATAAATCCATTTCAAATAAATAATTAATTACTAAAAGCCAACATTCACATCTTTTGCCAGAGGTTGAATTCTAGGTGTTTAGCCAAGAGAATTAGCCTTTTCTAAACAGCCTGCAATATTACACTATTCATTTTTAATACAAAAGCCAATTGATAGCTATAATTTCAAGAAATAATCGAACTATTTATCCTCCAGTAAATCAGGTCTTCTTTCTGCCGTACGCAGGTACGCTTGCTCTTGTCTCCACTTTTCAATGGCAGGGAAGTTACCGGATGTTAAAACTTCGGGTACTTTTAGGCCTCTAAAATCAGCCGGACGAGTATAAACAGGTGGTGCTAATAAATCGTCTTGAAAAGAATCCGTCAGTGCGGAGGATTCATCATTTAATACACCTGGTAACAATCGAATAACGGCATCGCTAACTACGGCCGCTCCGAGTTCGCCACCGCTCAACACATAATCACCTATTGATATTTCTTTGGTAATAAGTTCATCGCGTACCCTTTGATCAATTCCTTTGTAATGACCACATAGAATTAACAAGTTATCTTTTAACGATAATTGATTGGCAGTTTTCTGATTGAATAGATCTCCATCAGGAGTCATATATATGATTTCATCGTAGGTGCGCTCTTCTTTCAGTTTCTCAATACACTGGAAAATGGGCTCTGCCATCATTACCAAACCTGCGCCTCCGCCAAACTGGTAATCATCTAGTTTACGATGTTTCCCTTGGCCATATTCGCGCAAGTCGTGGAGGTGTACTTCAACCAAACCTTTGGTAATAGCTCTTTGTAAAATAGAGTCGGCAAATGGACTTTCGAGCAGTTGTGGTAAAAGGGTAATGATATCTATCCGCATCCTTTTTTTGCAAATGTATTGTTAATGAAGTAGCCTGAAAAAGGGCGAGAAACTTATTTTGTTTCTTTTTCTTCGAAGCTCAAAGCAGCTGAATTTATACAATAGCGCAAGCCAGTTTCGGTGGGGCCATCATTAAAAACGTGACCTAAATGGCCACCACAATTGGCACATTGTATTTCGGTACGGATCATCCCATGAGACTTGTCAAGCACTTCTACTACCGTGTTAGAGTCTAAGGCTTTATCAAAACTTGGCCAACCACAATGTGCATCAAACTTTGAGTCACTCTTAAATAAAGGAGTATTGCACCCCGCACAGGTGTACAACCCATCTTCAAAATGTAAATTATATTCACCCGTCCCTGGTCGTTCCGTTCCTTTTTGTCTTAACACAAAGTATTGCTCTGGGCTTAACTCAGATTTCCACT
>JAUICR010000024.1 GCA_030427785.1 Bacteroidia bacterium
TGGTGCCTGTGGCTGGCGGTTTTGTAGCTACAGGCTACGTAAGCACAAGCATAGGAAACGAGGATGTGTTGATTCGCAAATACGACACTTTGGGAAATTTAGCCTGGACCCAGGAAATAGATTATGCGGGAGGTAATGACCAAGGGATTGATATTATAGAAGATAACTCAGGAAATTACCTGCTGATAGCCAATGTGAGTTCAGGAGCTCAGTTGGATGTCCACATGTATTCTATCAACAAAAATAATGGAGCTATTATATGGGATGAAAGCGTAAGCCAAGATGCAGGGTTGGACGAAGAGGCTTTAAGTATTGAAGCTACAATGGGCGGCCAAGTATATGTGACCTATGAGGTAAATAACCTCACGGTGACGGAATCCTATAGTTATGGGGATATGGATTTTCCATTAGACGATGAGGACTTTTCGAGGAGTAACTTCTATATATCAAACTCTGGACAGCTAAAGGGTATTAATGGTCAATCGTCCTTGGCTGAACGCTACTATAGTTTTGGGTTAAGCCCACAAATGTTTTTTGGTGATGATTTTTATAGTGTGCAGGTAGCCAATATAACTACAGACAAACTACAGCGAATAGACTTTAACTTTTTAAATGGAAACACAACTCATGTAGGACATTTGGAGGAATACGAAAAGGAAACCCATTTTAACTATTACAAGGCTAATAACCTTAAATATGAACTTCAAGGAACGGCTGAGGTTTTGGCTTGGCCGGACATCTATGAAAACGTTGATGCTTATGTTTCATCCAATTCAGAAGGTTTTAAAATGTTATTTGTACTCGAGGATGGTGCCAATCTCTCCGATATTGAGCTGGAAGTATATGCCTCTACTGGGGTAAGTCTCAATAGTGGAAATGTACATATAGAAACTATTAACGGTGATATAATTTGGCTGGAGCCATTTAGTTATAGTGAAAATGACCCGGAGATTGTTGACGATGATTGTATTGAATATAGTCTCAATGAGGGAAATCTAAAATTTGTAAAGAACTGCGAGGATGAACTATCATATCCTTATGTAATCCAAGTGAAGGTAGGCGCTGGAGTTGCTCAAACAACTTCTTCCATTGAGAACATGGATTGGAGTACTTTTTTTGGAGGGAATGTAAATGACGGAGCCTTTGATATGGATATAGATTCAGACGGGAATCTATTGGTCGGAGGTTTTACTGAATCAACACAGTTGAATGTAAAAGGCGATAATCTACAATCAGGGGTTAATGTAAAAGGATTGTTGTCGAATAAGGTCGAGCAGGGTATGGTTGTAAGGTTTAATTCTGCAACATTGAAAATTGCATATGTTACGATACTCCCAGAACAAACCGTAATCAAAGGAATTAAAACTTTTAACAATAGACCTGGTGCTAACCCACCAGGACGAGCCGATGATGAAGTTCATATGGTTGGAGAAGTTACAAAGGCGTACATTTATTTGGATGTCTTTTTGTATTATGGATTTAGATTTATTCAAAATATAACAATCGATAATCCGAGAGATTTATTTTTCGCGAGTTTGCAGAGTTATGATGGTACACTATTTTATTTCTCTGGGTTTGGTGGAGAAGGTACAGAACATGTTTATGGAATGGATATTCTTAATAAAGGCAACAACGATGGGGTTTTATACTTTGTGGGCGACACAGATCACGGCAGTCAAGCTGGGACTTCAAGTCGTAAGGCACGTCAGGATCCTAATGATCCTGATGTATCAGTTCTTTTTCCAGTTTTCGATCCTCCTTCACCCGACAACTCTTATTTTTCATATCAACCCCCTACATCAGGCAATAAAAGCGGTTTTGTTGTAGCTCTGAATCTGAGCGATTACCAGTTAGATTATTCCTCTGTTCTACCTGATTTTGAAACTGTTTATGACATAAGTGTTGGCGCCAATTCTGCATATTGCGGTAAAGGGATCAGCGGTGCAAAACTAGGCCGGTGGCAGCCTGCTAACAGTGTTTTCGCCACAACAATCGCCCAATCTCCAACTTTTAACAATCTAGATTATTTCAGTTCTGTAGCCCAAACCAATGATGGACAGGTGTTTTTTGGATTGAACGAAACAAAGCCGAATAATGCATTGCAGACCACGTCTCATCCAGTCACAACTTATCAAACTAGCTCAGGTGAGGCCTACTTGGTGAGGCTGGTTAATTCAAATAATACGCCTAGTTGGGATACGTATTTTGGACAAAGTGCCAACCAAATTGGCAATTGGGGGTTCGTAAATACTTTAATAGGGGTGACACCTGGGAATGTGGCTTACAACAATTCAACATCTACCATATTCGCAGGGGCTACAGCAAATGTAAGTGCTGTTGAAACCCAGCCAAAAGCAGGTTACTTTTATGAAAATACGATTGGCACTTCAAGTACATTGCCCGACATGTATATTGGAGCTTTTGCAAGTAATGTTTTTGCAGATAATTTTTTCAATTGGGGTACCATTTATGGAGGTGCCGGCAGTGACTACATGACGGATATGATTACCTATGAAGAAAATGGTAGTCAGTTCTTAGTTACTGTTGGTATTTCATTTTCAGAAGATGGCACTACCGCCTCCAATGACAATGACTACCCAGTGTCAAACTTTGGGGGGACGTCTCATTTTCAACAAGATAATAGCACAGCATCAAGTAATGGCTTTTCAGACATGGTGATCTCGCGATTCAAAATAAATGATGTGAATATATCTCTACAAGAACAAACTGTTAAAGAAGATATGGTTAGAATTTTCCCTAATCCAACTAGTTCTTCTATCCAAATCGGATTAATGCAGTCTGATAACGAGCTTGAGTCTATAAAAATATATGATACAACTGGAAGGTTGGTTTTAATTAAGGAAACCAAATCAAAAGGAATTAATGTATTAAATATAAATCTATCTCATCTTACATCAGGACTCTATACTATTATCGTAAATGGACAATACAATGCAAAAGTTATTAAACTGTAGTTTTATTTTTCTAGCCAGTGTGGGGTTGTGTCTTGCTCAAAACTGGGTGCCAGACGAGGACGGCCTTATGACCTCAAATTGGGTGCAAACTACAATTTTGGATATCCATTTTTTGAAGGATGGGCCGATGGGCAAGGACTGGATTTATGGAAAATGGTTAGATAGCGATTCGATTATGAGATATGCAGCTTACAGAGAGGGAGGAAAGTGGATTCCTCTGCAAGTTACTGGTAGAATTACAGGTGGGGGTGCAACGTCTATAATAGAATATGGCGATACGCTTTACTTAGGAGGGATATTTACGGGCCCTATACTAATGGGCGATTCTGTTCCTTTGCCATGGGTGCCAATTATTAAATATCACAACGATAGTATGTGGTATTCTTCAGATCAAATACATTTTTTAAAAGATTTTGCTGTAAAAGGTGATACATTGTTGGTCGCGGCCTCTACAACCTATTACACGCCCACAGACACTTTTGGGCCTCATCTGCTTACAACAGATGGTGTTAATTGGGTAGATCCATATAGTGTTCAACTTTCTAAACCTAACTTGGGTCTTGGCGGACCTTGGAATAGGGTAGAGATACATAATGGTTCAATTTATACCATCAACTTACCTGATGCTGGTGAATTTACTGGAGTGATAAAATGGGATGGGCAACAATGGAGTGCTTTCGGCCCAGGGATATACGGTACCGTTTCACAAGTATATGATTTCAACTTCTATAACGATGAGATATACATTGGTGGAAGTTTTACTAAATATGAAGATTCTCGAAACCCAGGTGAGCATATTGCTAGATGGAACGGGAGCAATTGGGAATCAGTAGGAGGAGGTTCTCCATCACCAGTTTGGTCTTTTTTTAAGCACGACAATTTACTTTACTGTCACATTAGGGATTCGGTGTTTGGTGATGCCAATATTAACTACCTAGCAGCTTGGGATGGACATCAATGGTGCGGGACCAATGTGAATTATGTTGGTGGTGATCCTCCAATTAATTTTGGTTTTGTGAATGATACCTTGTGGTCATTTTTCAAAAACCCTGGGATTGTTAACGGGACTTCACTCGGTTATCTCAATTATTTTGATGGCGATTATGTAAAAGGCCCGAATGCTATTTGCAGTACACTTGGTCTTAGTTTGGAGGAATCAGAACAAAAGCCAACTATTCAAGTCTATCCAAATCCTGCCAAAGATGTTTTGAATGTAGAGCTTCCTTTGGGAAATGAAACCTACCGCTATGAGCTATATAGTATGGATGGTCGTTTGCTCCAACAAGGAAAGCTGGAAAAAGAAGAAAATCAGATAAAGATTTCTAAATGTATTTCAGGGCTTTGTGTGCTAAAGGTTATTGGTGAGCGGGAGGTTGTGAGTTCGAAATTGGCTGTGGAGAGGTGAACGGTTTAGAAAGTGAACAGCGGGGAGAGGAGCAGTGAACAGTTTAAAACCTTCAAGGTCTTTAGCTATGCAGCCAGAGACCTTGAAGGGTTTCTGGTTTTAAATAGGATTTTATAGGCAATCATTCCTTCTTCAGTTTTTGGGTGGTTCTATAAACCCTCAAAGAGTTATCTGACGAAACTACTTGGCTTGTACACTGTAAATACATTAATCAAACTACATTTGAAAAATTGTTAGTAATAATGAAGTTTATGAAATGATGGGGTACATAATAAAGTATCCCGAAATGAGGAGGTCTCAAAACCGAACTGAAAATCGCCAACTGCCAACTGAAAACTAAATAAATGCAAAAACTACTAATCGTTTCTACCAGCAAAATACATGGCTCGGCTTATATGGAGTACTTATTGGATGAGGTGAAGGATTTCTTTGCTGGAAAATCTGAGATACTATTTATTCCTTATGCTCGCCCGGGTGGTATAAGTCATGAAGAATATACCGAATACCCTAGAAAGGCCTTTGAGGCTATAGGTCTAAAAGTGCGCGGAATTCATGAGTTTGATAATCCTGTGAAAGCAGTAGAAGAAGCGCAAGGAATTTTTACAGGTGGAGGAAATACCTTTATGCTCTTAAAGGCACTTTATGAAAACAATTTGGTGGAAGCTTTGCGAAAAGCGGTAGCCGGAGGAACGCCTTATATGGGCAGCAGCGCGGGTAGCAATATTACCGGGCTTACGGTGGGTACTACTAATGATATGCCTATTGTGTATCCCCCTAGTTTTGATGCCTTGCAACTTGTGCCTTTCAATATCAATCCACATTATTTAGATCCTGATCCCAATTCAAAGCATCAAGGGGAAACAAGAGAAACCAGGATTAAGGAGTTTCATTTTGCTAATACCCAGCCGGTGATAGGTTTGCGCGAAGCAAGCTGGCTAAGGCAAGAGGGAAAGCAGCTCACGCTTAAAGGACCTCATACAGCACGTTTGTTCGAGCAAGGAAAATCACCTCGCGAAGTAGAGCAAGGCGATGTGAGTTTTTTGTTAGGGTAATTCAAAACATATTTCAAAAAGAAATGCCGTCTTAGTTAACCCAAGACGGCATTTTTATTTTGTTAAATGGAGATTTTAGTCTCTGCCTACAAGTAGCATTACATAGTATAGCAATTGTGTAACAGCAGCCAAAGCAGCTACCAAATAGGTATTAGCGGCAGCTTTTAGAGCATCTTTCGCCATTCCGTGTTCAGAAGGGGTGGTGGTGCCAGTGTTTTCTAACCAAGCAAGGGCACGGTTGCTCGCATCGTATTCTACAGGTAATGTTACCAAAGTAAAGGCTGTAATGGCAGCTTGCAAAACAATTACCACGTAAAGCACCACGTCAAGACTGAACATTTGAAGACCAAGAGCACCAATCAGCATAGCAATGAAAATAAAACTTAGCGCTCTATTACTAAAGCTTACTATCGGCACCATGGCTGATCTAAAGCCTAACCATTTGTAGGCTTTGGCATGTTGTACCGCGTGCCCACACTCGTGAGAAGCTACGGCAGCAGCCGCTACAGATCTTTCATTGAAAACTGCTTCGCTGAGGTTTACCGTTTTGTCTGCGGGGTTATAATGGTCGGTAAGGCGGCCCGGAGTGGAAATTACCTTTACATCAAAAATGCCATTGTCATGCAGCATTTTTTCTGCAATCTCTCTTCCGCTAAGGCCATTTTGTAAACCTACTTCGCTATATTTTTTAAACTTATTTTTTAGTCTAGACTGGACTATAAATCCAATCACCATAAATACTATTAGTATTATTATCATCTTAATTTATTCATTTGAATTTCTCGGCCAAATTAGCAAAATGTATGCCCTTCAAATTGATTAATAATAATAGTTTTACCCAAAATACTACCTATGGATTCTAAGAGACCTTTGATACTCGTTTGCAATGATGATGGCATAACCGCCCCTGGTATTCGTCATTTAATAAAACTGATGAACCAACTGGGTGAGGTTGTGGTGGTTGCGCCTGATGGACCCCAGTCAGGCATGGGCCATGCCATTACCGTAGAAGGAATTTTACGTTGTGATAAAATCACTGTAGATGATGGTCCACAAATAGAACACAGTTGTACGGGTACTCCTGTAGATTGTGTCAAGCTGGCAGTGAATGTGGTGCTAGATCGCAAGCCCGATATGGTGGTGTCAGGTATTAATCATGGAAGCAATTCTTCTATCAACGTAATTTATTCTGGTACCATGTCAGCCGCTGTAGAAGGCTCCTTAGAGGGGATCCCCTCGGTAGGTTTTTCTTTGAGCGACTTTAGCTGGGATGCCGATTTTGAACCTAGTGCAGAAATAGTAAAAGGTATTGCTGCCAAGGTATTGGCCGAAGGTCTGCCACATGGCGTGTGTCTCAATGTGAATATTCCTAAATATGTAGGTAAACCCTATGCTGGTGTAAAGGTGTGTAGGCAAGCCAAAGCTAATTGGGAGGAGGAATTTGACAGCCGTACCGATCCTCGTTCTCGAAACTACTATTGGCTTACGGGTAAGTTTGTGAACCATGACTCAGGAGAGGATACAGATGAATGGGCTTTGGCTAATTATTACGTATCAGTAGTACCTGTAGATAGTGACGTGACCGCTCACACCTTTGTAAATGAGCTCAATACTTGGGGGCTGTAATAGAGTAATGACTTAATAAAAATCAACGGATTGATACCCTCAAATACCTTCAAGGCCTGCGTAGCGTTATAAGTAACAACAGGTAGAAAAAACGTAAAATACATGTTCAAAAGATTTACAGCCCAATGGTGGCTAGGATTAGCAATTGGTTTGGTAATGCCCATTTTAGGCGTTTACCTCATGTTGCTTTCCAGACCCGAATTAATCGGGATTCAAGGATTTGATAGCGATATAGTACGGCAGATAAATGTGCAAATCATAACACTAGGTATGATAATAAATGCGGGTTTGTTTTTTCTTTTTTTGAAACTAGAAAAAGAAGAAATGGGCAGTGGAATATTAAGCATGAGCGTAGTGTATTTAATCGTAATATTTATCTACAGATTCTTGTTATAATCTATTTGAAAGTTGCTAATTCAGCATTCACTATCATAGTACTTTAGACGCTCAAATTCAGCAAAGTGAAATACTACCTTATAGCAGGCGAGGCTAGTGGCGATTTACATGGGGCCAACCTCATGAAGGCTCTTATTAAAGAAGATCCGCAGGCTCAATTTAGATTTTGGGGAGGCGAGATGATGGAGGCAGTAGGTGGTGATTTGCGCAAGCATTACCGCGAATTAGCCTTTATGGGTTTTGTAGAAGTAGCGTTAAATCTGAAAACGATTTTGGGAAATCTTAAGACTTGTAAGCAAGATATTTTAGATTATTCTCCGGATGCCTTAATACTTATTGATTACCCTGGCTTTAATATGCGGATTGCAGAATTTGCTAAACAGCAGGGTATCAAGGTCATTTATTATATCTCTCCACAAGTGTGGGCATGGAAGCAAAAACGAGTTTATAAATTGAAACGAGATGTAGATCGTATGCTTTGTATCCTTCCGTTCGAGAAAGACTTTTACAAAGGATTCGGAATGGATGTAGATTTTGTGGGACACCCCTTGATTGATGCTATAGAAAATAGACCGCCTTTTGTAAAAGCCGATCGCTTGAAGGAATGGGGGTTGGATCCAAATAAAAAATTAGTTGCGATGTTGCCTGGTAGTCGTAAGCAGGAAATTAAGAGTATGCTCCCCACCATGATGGAGGCTGCCAAGAAATTGGGCGATTATCAAATGGTATTAGCCGCAGCTCCATCGCAAGATTTGGAATTTTACGAAAGTGTAGTGCCACTAAAAGAGCTAAAGGTGGTAAGTGGAAAAACCTATGAACTGCTGGAAATGGCTGATGCGGCTATGGTAACATCGGGTACGGCTACCTTAGAAGCAGGTTTGTTTGGAGTGCCACAAGTGGTGTGTTATAAAGGGAATTGGTTTTCGTACGTGATTGCTCGCCAGCTAATAAAAATCAAGTATATATCCTTGGTGAACTTGATTTTGGACAAGGAAGTGGTGAAAGAACTAATACAGGGCGACATGAATACCGAGAATGTGTTAAAAGAACTGAGTAAATGTTTTGAAAACCCCCGGTATTTTGCACAAGAGTATAAGCAGTTGCGAGAGAAACTAGGTGGCGGTGGCGCATCGGCCAAAGCTGCTCGAATCATTGCGGAGGAAGTAGGTTTATGAGAAGTCTGATTATTTTAATTTGTGCAATCTATAGTATTGAGGCTATAGCCTTAGATATTAAGGTTCGATTGTTCTCTACTCATAGTTTGAGCGAGGTAAATGTAACCCCCGATACGAGTGCTTATTTTCTAATTGCCCTGGATAAAAAACTCCGTCCTATAGATACGATACTTGATATTTATCAAGAGGAAAAAGAGCGAAAGCTAAGCATTGCAAAAAGCGGAAACGATGTAAAAGTGCGAAGAGGCGACAAGGATTATGGCACGTACTCGGGTTTGTTAATTATTAGTAAAAATCATAATAGGCAGTTTAGGATAGATGCTGCACGAAAGTACCGAGCGTACTATGGCGATTTGCGATTGCGCGTGTATGGTGGAGAGCTTCAGGTGGTGAATATAGTAGACCTTGAAATGTATGTGGGTGGTGTGGTAGAAAGTGAAGGTGGACATTTGCTTAATCCCGAATACTTTAAAGCACAAGCCGTTTTGGCACGCACATTTGCCCTTAAAAATTGGAATAAACATGCATCTGAAGGTTATAACCTAAAGGACGATGTAAGCTCACAGGTGTATTTTTCTAAAGCAAGGTATCAATATAATGATGCCATCAGAGAGGCTGTGGAATGCACCAAGGATACGGTACTTGTTACGGCTCTTTGTCAACCTATCTTGGGGGTTTTTCATGCTAATAGCGGTGGGCAAACGGTGGGCGCCCAAGATGCCTGGCGCGAAACCATTGGGTATTTAGGCCCAAGGCAAGATAGCTTTAGCCATGGTGTGGGAAGCTACAGCTGGGAAAAAACAGTGGACAAAAAATCCTTCTATGCTTTTATCGCATCCTCCCTGGGGGTTCCTAATGATGTTCGTTTGCAAAAAGCCATTTTGAATTTTGACCAAACCAAGGGTAGAAAGGCTTATTTTGAATACGATGGTAAGAAACTCAAGCTCACCCGAATTCGATTTAAATTCAACCTGCGTTCTACTTTTTTTAAGGTAGACGACAAAGGGGCTGAGCTTTTGATAACCGGTTATGGGTATGGTCATGGTGTAGGTCTATCGCAAGACGGAGCTATGGAAATGGATAGACGCGGATATAACTATCGTGAGATACTGCATTTCTATTACGATGAGGTAGACCTTGAGAGTATCCAGCGATTGGGCTTAGATTAAAAATCAGATATTCCGGCCTTATAAGTATCTAATGCTCTGGCTCTAGCCTCCTTATGATCTACCATAGGTTGGGGATAGTTCAATGAATCAAATTCTGCCACCCACTTTCGTACGTATTTCAAATCCTTGTCAAACTTTTTTAATTGCTCAGTTGGATTAAAAATTCGGAAGTATGGAGCTGAGTCGCACCCTGTGCCTGCTGCCCATTGCCAGTTTCCATTATTAGAAGATAATTCATAATCCAACAGTTTTTGAGCGAAGTAAGCTTCGCCCCAGCGCCAATCGATTAACAGATGTTTGGTAAGAAAACTTGCTGTAATCATTCGCACCCGGTTGTGCATTAATCCTGTAGAGTTAAGTTCGCGCATACCAGCATCTACCATAGGGTATCCGGTTTTTCCTTGGCACCATCGTTCAAATTCTTCTTCATTGTTTCGCCAAGCAATTCGGTCGTATTTAGTTTTAAAACTTTCATTTACCACCCTGGGGAATTGATAAAGAATCATCATAAAAAACTCACGCCATATTAGCTCATTGAGCCATTGTGGGTTTAGCTCTTGTGCTACTTTTACGAGCTCACGAATGCTGATGGTGCCAAACCTAAGGTGTACACTTAAGTTGCTAGTGCCTTCTATGCCCGGAAAATTTCTGGTAAGATGGTATTCTGAAATTATGTTCTCGTTTACTTTCAAAGAGGGAACATTTGGTTCGGTTTTAATAAAGCCCAGTTGCTCCAGTGATGGTATTTCTTGTGGCTGAACTATAAGAAAACGATGAAGAAGTTCTTCTGATTTTTTTGGTAGTAGTTGCTCAGGGCTTAACTGCTGTTTCCAGATTTTAGAATAAGGAGTGAAAATGGTATAAGGGCTCCCGTCAGCTTTCATCACTTCTGATTGCTCAAAAATCACTTGATCTTTGTACGTGCAGAATTCGATGTTTTTCCTTTTTAGGAGCTCTTTTATTTCCTTATCCCTATTTAGGGCATAAGGCTCATAATCGCGATTGGTAAAAACTTTTTTTACGGGATAGGTATTGATTAATTTCTCGAAAGCATCTACAGGTTTGTCGTGTACAATATGCAGCGATGAGCCAGCTTGTTCTATTTTACCTTGCAATGACACCAACTGCTGGTGAATAAATGATACTCTTTTATCACGTTTAGATTCGAGTTGGTTTAAAATTTTGTTATCAAAAATAAAGATGGGTACAACCTGAAGGCCACTATTAAGGGCTTTAAAAAGACCATGGTTGTCTTCAAGTCGCAAATCTCTTCGAAACCAGAAAAGAGCAACGGATTCGTTTTGGATTGTCAAGGTTGTACGGTGGTTTTTAGTTGATTAATATCAAAACCTAAGGCCGAAACTTTTTTAACTATTTCATTGTAGGTCTCTTGCTCCATATTTGGGGTTCGAGAAAGTATCCAAAGGTATTCTCTATTTGGGTGCCCAACTACCGCATAGCTATAGTCATCTGCTAAATCTATAATCCAATATTTGCCCTTGAAAGGCCAGAAAAATTGAACCTTTAATTTGGCATTTCCTGAGCCTTCTTTCACAAATGCCTTTCCTTTTATATACGATTCTTCACCATCAAGGCTATCTTTAAAGCAACGATTTTCAACAATTACATAACCTTTGTCGCTCATAGTGTAAGTAGCTGTGGTGCCATGGCAACCTTTTTGAAACCTTTGCGGAAAGGAGGCTATTTCGTACCACAAGCCTGAGTATTTTTCAAGATCAACGTAGGGCACAGTTTGTAAGTCAGGTGTTTTGCAACTAACCATAATTAGGAATATTGAAAGAATTACTCCTATAAATTTAACCAATGGATATGTCCGATTTTCCTTCAAAGCGTTTTTTAAAGAGTTCATAGAAATATATGTTTAGTAGAATCAGTTCATATCCGTAAAAAATATCTTCAACAGGGATAGTTAATAGCCTGATGCCTAAATTCTCAGCATCATTGTACCATACCACCTCCGATTCTATTCCTGTACCGGTAAGGAGCCCATTTACTATGGTAAAAGGAAGCAATAGCAGCAGATAGCTTATGGATGCCTGTGATATTCTGGGGGCTTTGGCCCAATATTTTAACACGAAAAGTACTATGCCTAAGCTGATAAAAGTGGAGGCTGTGTATAGTTTTGAAATATTAATAAACCCTATTAGTAAAAAAATGCTGGCGGCTATTGGAACTACAATTTTATCTGCTTTTTGGCCCCAATCCATTTTAAAGTAAATACTTAAGCAATGGTAAGTGTACACACATGCAAAGGGGATGCAGATAAAAAACAGTACTTCTTCAATAGGGAGATTAAAAAGGCTCACTCCTGTGAGGTACAGCGGATTGAAACCCCAAACCCCCCAATGTGTAAAAACTGAATCCCAGATAAGGAAGGGTATGATAACTACGATGTTTGAAATAAAGAAGGCCTTAAAATGCTTGTAAAAATTAAGCTTGGGGTGGTACGAAAAAATGAAGGGAATCAGTACTGCAAAGAAGTTGATCAATAAGTAAAGTGATGGCATAGGTTTACTTTTTTTGATTCTGAAAAAAACGATAGGGCACCCATAACATCCCAAAGCATTCGCCTTCTTCCTTGCCCAAGTGCTTGTGATGAATTTTGTGCGCTCTCCTTATGGCTTTAAAATAAAAGTTGTCTGATTTTCTTAAGACTTTAAACCGCTGGTGAATGAAAATATCATGAACAAAAAAATAAGTGAAGCCATAGATTGTGATGCCTAAACCAATCCAAAACAATGCGTTGTAGCCCATCTGTACCCCAAATAGGAGCCCTAGTATTCCTGGTAATGCAAAAATCAAAAAGAAGAAATCGTTGTGCTCAAAAAAACCTTTGCTTTCCTTCTTGTGATGGTCTTTGTGTAGTGACCACAGCAAGCCATGCATGATGTACTTGTGGGTAAGCCAAGCTACAGCCTCCATCATAAAGAAGGCGGCTAAGGTGATGGCAATGTTTGTTAAAATACTACTCATGGTGTTTTAAAAAGTTTATCTAAAACTGATTTGCGGTACTCAAAAATTCCCGAAATCTTTTTTTGTACAATCAGAGCATTGGCAAGTTTTCCTAAGATGCCTAATGGCAGCTGATAATTTACCACATCGTGCATCAGTACTCCACCTTCTACCTCTGTAAAAGTGTGGGTATGTTCCCATACCTTATAGGGGCCTTTCAGTTGTTTATCAGTAAAAAAAGAGTTGGTTTCTACATCACAAATTAGGGTTTGCCAATGTACCGGAATGCCAAAAAGCGGTTTAACCGTGTAATCGATTAATAAGCCCTCGTAAATTTTTTTGCTTGGTAAAGGTGTCAGTATTTTAAAATCGAGTTCGGGAGGTGTAATGACAGGAAGATTGGTAGGGGATGAAAAAAACCTCCACGCTTCTTGTATTCCTATAGGTAAAAATTGACTTGCTTTAAATTGATACATGATTAGTTGAGGGGTTTTGTAAATACTCTTTTTTCGGCCATAGTTAATCGGTCGCTTTCTACCATATAATTGCGTATCATTTGCTGAAGTTCGATGTCATTCAAGTAAGGAAAGGTTCTTAGAATTAAAGATTTGTCCATTTCAATATTATCTGTGTAGCCAAGAAATGCGGGTGATTCGCATTGTGCCGAGAACCTAAGAAAACGGAGTTCGGTGTTGTTTACATCCCAGCTTACACACTGGTCTAATAATTTTTTTCCTTCATTAAAGCTGTTCAGTTTGCTAATGGGGTTTATTTGGTAATTGGCCATCATCATTGTGCCGCAGGCTTTGTATCCTGCTAGGGTGGCCTGCTCCCTGGCATTGATATTATTTAAGCTGTTTACCAACTTTACACAAGAGGCTTCTTGCGCTGCCGCTGCCATATATAGATTTCTAACTTCGGATAAGTCGTTGTGCGAAGCAGAAGCAAGAGGTAGCAAAAGCAATAAGTATAGGCCGAGCTTCATTATAGCAGGTTCATTTTGTATTGTACCATAGAGTTTACCATCAACCCAAATTTTCTTCCATTGCTGATTCTGATTCTTTGATCCAGAATTTTTTGAGCGGGTACCCCCTTTATTTTGTTAAACAATGATTTGTAATACACATAGGCTAAATACACTCCTCCCTTAGAAGATGCTGGTAGCTTCTTAATTCCTTTCAGTGCTTCCTGAAAATCAGCCTCTATTTCCTGTTCTATTTCTCTTTTTACTTCTGTCGAAAAATTAGCCATATCTACATTAGGAAAATAGCTTCGTCCTAGTCCATTAAAATCGGCCTTCATGTCTCTCAGGAAGTTTACCTTTTGAAAAGCCGCTCCTAGCTTCATGGCAAAAGGTTTTAACTCGTCAAATTTTTCTTCATTGCCCTCGGTAAATACATGAAGGCACATTAAGCCTACTACTTCTGCGGACCCAAGGATGTACTCATCGTATTTCTCGCGAGAGTATTCTACCTTGCTTAAGTCCATTGCCATGCTATGTAAAAATGAATCAATTAGAGGTCGGCCTATATTATAGTTGTTTACTACATGTTGAAATGAATTTAATATAGGATTCAAGGATATTCTATCGTCTAATGCTTCGTACACATCTTCTTTAAATTTTTGCAACAGAAAGGCTTGGTCGTATCCTTCAAAGCTATCTACTATTTCATCTGCAAATCGTACAAAACCATATATAGAATAGATGGGGTCTTGTATAGAAGGCTTTAAAAACTTAATACCAAGCGAAAAGCTAGTGCTGTAAGATTGGGTAGTAAGCTTGCTACACTTTATCGATACAGTGTCAAACAATGACTTCATTAGTTGTATTTTTTAGTTGGTTTATCACTTGGTCGGCCACTACTTTTCCCGATATTATACTGGGTGGAACACCCGGCCCGGGTACTGTAAGTTGACCTGTATAAAACAAGTTGTTAATTTTTTTATTTCTGATTTTAGGCTTCAAGATGGCCGTTTGCATAAGTGTATTGGCCAATCCATAAGCATTTCCTTTATAAGAGTTGTAGTCCAGTTTAAAGTCTTTTACGCAATAGCTCTTTTTGTAATCAATAGAGTCCCTGATAGCTTCTCCCAGCTTTGTTTCAAGGCGATCCATCATTATGTCAAAATACTTTTCTCTCATAGCTTCAGTATCTTCTAATCCAGGAGCAATAGGCATAAGGAGGAATAAGTTTTCATGGCCTTGTGGTGCTACAGTGTCGTCTGTTTGGGAAGGACAGCACACATAAAAGAGTGGTTTGTTAGGCCATTTCTCGGTTTTGTATATTTCAATGGCGTGATCATACAGGTCTTCATCAAAAAATAAAGTGTGATGCTGAATGTTCTTTAGCTTTTTGTTTACACCCAAATAATAAATAAGGCATGAGGGTGCGAAGGTTTTCTTTTTCCAGTAGTCTTCAGAGTAGTTTCTATACTCGGCAGGTAAGAGGTTATTTTCTACATGATGATAATCGGCACTTGCTATTACCACATCACTTTCAAAAAATTTACCGTCTATTGTAACGCCAGATGATTGGTTGCCATTTAGGTTTATCCTAGTTACCTCAGTACCTACATGAAAGTGTGCCCCTTGCGTTTTGGCAACCTCCGCCATAGCGTCTATTACTTTTCCAAAACCTCCTTCGGGGTACCATGTCCCCAATTTTAAACCTGCATAATTCATGAGACTGTACAGGGCGGGGGTGTCCTGTGGCATAGCTCCTAAAAATAGTACGGGAAATTCCATCAAAGCGATAAGCTTTGGATGCTTAAAAAACTTACGCACATGCTTGCTGAAGGATGAAAACACTTGAAGTCTAATGGTTCCTTTGATTAAATCAAGGTCAGCAAATTCGGCCAGTGAGAGTCCTGGTTTGTACACCAGGCTTTCCATTCCTTTCTTGTATTTGTACTCAGCCTCATCCATAAATTTTTTGAGTTTTAGCGAACTGCCAGGCTCTATTCTCTCAAAAACTTTACACAATTCTTCAAAGTTCTCGGGTACATGTAATGACTCCATGCCCGGATATACTACTTCAAAGGAGGGATCTAACAGGATGAGTTTATAGAAGTCAGAAACGGTAAATCCAAAATCTCCAAAAAATCGCTCGAACACTCCAGGCATCCAGTACCAGCTAGGGCCCATGTCAAACACATAGCCGTTTTCGGTACTATATTGCCTTGCTCGTCCTCCTAGGCTCGAATTTTTTTCAAAAACGTGGACTTGATGCCCCGCTTGCGCTAAGTATGCTGCTGCGCTAATGCCGGAAAAACCTGAGCCTATGATATTGATAATTGCCACTTTCTTTATTTAAGTTTTAATTCTAGATCATTTACGGTCTTCAGCCAGGTGATGTTTGGAGTGATGTCTACATCCTTTAATAGTTTAGGATTTCCTGAAATGTAGGTGGTAAAAACTCCTTCCAGCTTGTTTATTTCACCAAAGTATTCTTGGCAAGCTTGTACTGTATTAAGGTGTACCAAAAAGAAATAAATGTGCGTAGGGTTCACTGCATTGATGGTGGCTTGTAGTACTTGTTTTGGCACATTGCTGCCTAGGTACACCACCTTTCTGCCTGATGAGCGTATGAGGTATTGTGCCAGGAGAAGACCATTTTCATGAAACTCATTTTCAGGTAAGAATAGCAGCCAAGATTCCTTTAGGTCGTTGGATAATGTAATCTTATCTATCGCACTTGATAGTTTTTGGCGAATCAGGTTGCTGGCAAAATGCTCGTGAGCGGGAGAAAGATCATCCATACTCCATAGCAGCCCAATGCGCTCTAATACGGGGTAAATTATTCTTATATACGCATCTCTTACCCCCATTTGCAATTCAGCCAGCGCAAATAGTTTGTTGAAATAAATTTCATCGAAACTGATGGTTGCTGAAATTAATTGAGATATTAAGTATTCATCGTTTTGATTTTCGGCTGTCACTTGTTGAAGCACCTGTTCACTTAAATACTTGTGAAGCACTTCATCCGACATTTGGCATATTTTAGAAACGGCTATTTTTTTTGGTGATTCTTTTACACTTACAATGTTCAAGAGTCTCCGCAGTTGGTCACCATCATAATATCTTGTGTTTCCGTCTGACCGCGCAGGTGAAAGTGCATTGTATCGCTGTTCCCACATTCGTATGGTATGCGCCTTTATTCCAGAAAACTGTTCCATTTGAGATATTGTGAACATGTAGAATCGTGTTTATTTAATTTCAAAAATATCTAAACAAAATGAATTGAGCAAGCTGTATCGGGTTTTCATGTTAAATACTTCCTGTAATTGCATTTTGTTCTAAAAATGAACTATTTAAGTTTTAGTTCCTCTATTCGTCCTAATATCAAATTGGCTTCTGCAGTTTTTGCGTCACTCGCTTCTCTGTTTATAGTAGATAAGGTATGTGCTTCTTTCATTAGCTTCATGTATTGGCTATTTAGTTTCTCTAGTGGAGTTTTTCTTTTAAATAAATTAAACATATTTAGGTTGTTAATGTGGATATGCCTCCATCCACGTGAATAATTTGACCAGTAATCCATGAAGATTTTTCTTCGAGAAGGAATGCGGCTATTTCAGCAATGTCCTTCGCCTCACCTATTCTTTGAAGCGGGTGCCTCTTATTGTTTCTTTCCGTTTTTTGTTCGGAGTCAAGTAAACTTGCTGCTAAGGGTGTATTTGTAAGAGAAGGGGCAATACAATTCACTCTTATTTTGGGGGCTAGCTCCGCGGCTAAAGCCTTGGTGAGTCCCTCAATGGCTCCTTTGGAAACGGAAACCTGCGAGTGAAAAGTAAATCCTCTTTGCGCTGCCACTGTAGAAAACAACAATATCGATGCCTGGGGGTTTTTTTTCAATTTGGGTAATACAGCTTGTATTACTTTGATAGCTCCAAGTACTTGTAAGTCAAAATCTTTTGCAAAATCTTCAGGGTGTATTCTGTGAAATGGACTTAATCTTAAAGAGCCTGGGCAGTAAACTATCCCATCAAGTGTTTCGGGTAAAAAATCGAGAGAAAAGTAACTTGTAACGTCTAGCGGATGGTAAAATAAATTTTCTGTGCTTTCACTCTTATGTGCAAAATATGTAGCCCATATTTTGTTATTCGTACTTAGTGATTCTGATAGTGCTTTTCCTATTCCAGAAGATCCGCCTATGATTAAATAGTTTTTCATAACATACATTTTGAAAATAAAGAGAGATGATGGTAAAAAAGAAGGGTAGCCTATTTGAAAATGACTACCCTTCATTTCTCAAAACACAGGGATACTAATCCTGAACGTTTAACTAAATCAACCAACTACACAATTTTTATGGAAGTAATACTTTGTCTACACTATGTATTACACCATTGGCACCTTGAATGTCTGTGCCTGAAATATTTACGGTTTGGGAACTGCTTGTCATAATAGCGGCTCCTGCACTTAAATCTATTGTTATCATATCGCCACCAAGCATGGTTATTTGTTGCATATCTGTCAACTGATCTGACTGCACGTTGGCTGCATTCACTACGTGATACTTAAGTACCGCGTCTAATGTTGTAATAGGAATGTCACCTATCGAATTCCATGTGGAATCTGAATCGAGTAACATTTGAAAGGCATTGTTATTTGGTGCAAAAACAGTGAAAGGACCATCGCCACTAAGCACAGCAACAAAATCGGTAGTATGTCTGGGGTCCGTAAGGGCTGCTACTAAAGTGCTGAAATTTTGATTGTTGATAGCTAAGTCGACTATAGAAGGAGGTAGCATCACTTTATCAATAATATGAACCACACCATTACTAGCAGATACATCTGCTGTAAGCGGAGAGGCCATTCCGTTGAACATTACGCCACCACTTACAGATACCTGAAGAGATAGATCTTCATCATTAGGGCCCATTGCCAGGGTGTTTACGTAGGTGTCAGTCAGATCTGCTGCCATTACTTTGGAGCCTATCACGTGAAAAAGTAGCACGTTTTTCAATAATGGTTCTGGGATATCAGATAATGAGCTCCAGGCTGGGTTCGAGTCTAACAAATCGGTAAAGGCTTTGTTGTTTGGAGCGAATACCGTGTACGTACCTGTCATAGACAGTGTTGAAACAAGATCAGTGATGGTAAGAGCTTCCACTAGTATACTCAGGTCAGGGTTTCCTGAGGCTATATCTACTATGGTATTAGAGGTAGGAGTGGTTGTCATATCGTCATCATCATCGCAAGATGAGGTGATAAATAAGCTTGTAATAGCTAAAAGTAATAGTGGGTACTTAAAAAGGGAAGTTGTCATTATATTTTGTTTAAATTTCTCAGCAAATATATAAACAAAAGATATTCCACAAAATATTTGTTTAAATAATTTTATAAATAATTAAACAATACTTATAGGCAATACCTAAATCGCTGAGCTGTCTTAGGTTTCCTAAGTCCTAAAGATTTTAAGATGTTGGACCTATTTAAGGTAAGCTAGTTTAGGGTAGTTAAAAGGTAATTCAGGAGCTTTATCGACATGACTATACACTGGTATAATCGATATAAATCATACAATGTTGCAACATCACGATAATGATACGAGCGCCTGGAGGCATAAAAAATGCGCTCGGGGTATATCTAGGTACACCTCCGAGCGCATTGAAATGAATTACAAATGGGATTGTCTAAGTATTCACCTAGCTTTCATTAAACCCAGACCTCGCCCAATCTTTTAAAAGTTGAATTTCTTCATCGCTCAAAGCAGGTTTTTTGCTTTTGTAAGGCATATACCTAAAATGACTTGGTGATAATTGCACACGGTACAGTACATCTTTTATTTCGTCTTTTACGGCCGTGTAAGTATCTAGCGGTTCTTTCCTTCCGTCTTTGGCTGGGTAATGACAAGGTGCACAACTGCGCTCCATTATCGGAGCTATATCTTGTAGGTAGCTCAGTCTTGGCCCATCATACGGAGGGGGTGGGGGCGCTGGTGGTACATTTGTTTTTTGCGAGCAACCCCATACAAATAATACTATAAGTATTAATACGATGGTGGGTTTAATAGCTAGAAGTGTGCTTTTCATGTTTTGTTGTTTTGGGCAAAAAAGATAAGAATTAACTTTAAACAGCGCTAATAATGTAAAATAAATACAGGTCACCATTTTGATGGATGGAATACCTATAACTGATACTAACTGTAAGTAGTCTTTTACTAAGTTTTGCATCAAGAGTTTTCGGACCTTAATTTAAAAAATTACTTTGCCATAAGTATGAAAATGCTTCACTATCTATTGTTAGGTACTTTTTGTGTTTCACAAAGTAGTATTAACGCTCAATGTAATTTTTACGAAGATTATTCTTCTGATACTTCATGGACTCAAGTGGGGAGCGAAGTTGAGATCAGAAATGGCAAAGTTCAGTTTGTTAACGGTGCTAAATGTAGAGAGTTTCAGAAAAGGGTATACAGGCCTCTAGGAAGAACGCTTAATGAAAGCGATTGCTGGGAAGCATCGTTTGAGTTTACTCCGATTTCAGTTGGTGTAAAAAATAACCTTCCCTATGCCGGGCACATTGTATTAGGTGTGACAGCGGGTACCAATAGTTTTCATTTTGATTGTTCTGATCCGCCCTGTACCGGACATAATAAAGGCGTGCAAGATGCTGTTCTCGTTGTTTTTGCTGCAAAAAACCCACCCAATGGTGATTTGTATTTCACTATCCATACCATTGATTCTACTAATGAAATTACTTCGCAGAAAATTGTTTCTATGCCCTTAGGTAGCACCCATTTTATAAAATTGGAAAAAACAAAAGCCAATCAAGCGCAGCTGAGTATCTATAGCGATAGCAGTTTTACCAATCATTTGCCAGGCTCACCTGTGTTGTTTAGTTATCAGGGTTCTGTGGATGCGCTTACCCATGTGCAACATGGTAATACAATTCGCGGAGAATCGCGCAGACAATTAACCGGTTCGGTAGATAATTTGTGTATGAAATGGAAGGACCCTTTTCCGGCACATGTCAAGCCAAACCTGCCAAGTGATACTCTGATTTGCGCAGGAGATAGCGTAAACCTTAGTGCTGGAATGGGCTCGCAATTTGATTATTTATGGAATACGGGAAGCACAGACTCTATGATCACCATTGATAGAGAAGGTGTATATTCAGTTATAGTTTCTAATGGTTGTACCCAAATTTTTGATACCATTACGGTTTTGGTTATACCTAAATTGGAAAATCAACTAGAAGACATTTCATTTTGCCAAGGTCAAAGAAGTCCACTTTCGTACAGAGCTGTATATGCTTCATATCTATGGAGTACAGGCGATACCTCCTCTACCATTTACCCCAATCAAACCGGACTCTACAGCGTAGAAGTAACCAATGCATGCGAAATCATATATGATGAAGCCTATGTGGAAATAATAGATTGTGATTGTAACATTACGTTACCAAACGTTTTTACCCCAAATAATGATGGTGAAAACGATTTTTTTAAAGCTGTAGAAATAGGCACAGAGTGCATTATAAGTCTGTCTGTATTTAATCGTTGGGGTCGGTTGGTTTTTGAATCCACAGATAATGACTTTATGTGGGATGGAGGCGATGTGGCAGACGGGGTGTATTATTGGATTGTAAATTATACAGACCCTTTAGGTGTTTCTCACACCGAAAACGGTACTGTTACTATTACCAGGTAGGCTGAATTAGTATTCTGAAAAAAGTGTAAACAGGGAGATTCTTTAGTACATAGGCCTCTATGTAGAAACCAAATTATTGACAACTCCTAAGGTTATTGTTATTGTCTTCTTATTAATTAGGAGCTTTTTTTTCATTTAATGGTTTGATAGAAAAAAAAATCCACACTCGTATCTCTTGGATAAGGGAAGGAGTGAAACTCCATCAAGGAGAAGCCTCAATATAATGTAATACAGTTTTAATCAGTAGAGCGGGATTTATATTTAAAAAAACCTGTGTTTTGTGCGATTGTTATTATTCTGTTTGTAACGCGCATTTTCAAAAGTTGATTTACTCTTTATACCCAATTTGGTTTTCTACTTTTGCAGCTCAGCAATTGTAGGGTTTTAATACGCTTAGAATGATCAAATTTTTCTCGTCCAAAGAAGCCAATAAGGTTTATGCCGTTGGACTTTCAAAGGAAATCAATTCAACAGATTTACCAAAATTAACGTGGCTCTTCGGGGGCGCTGAACTACACAACAGCGATACTTTGGAGGGCTTTTTTGTTGGCCCTCGCAAAGAGATGATTACCCCATGGGCTACCAACGCGGTGGAAATCACCCAGAATATGGGCATTGAAGGTATCTACAGAATTGAGGAATACTTTATGGTAGATTCTGAAAAGGCCGATCATGACCCTATGCTACAAGTGTTGTATAAGGGTTTGCATCAAGATATTTACACCGTTAACAATGAGCCTGTTAAAGTCTTGCATATAGACGACATCGCGGCTTACAACCAGCAAGAAGGTTTGGCCCTTAGCGATGAGGAAATAGAATACTTGGAAAGTGTGGCGAAAGACTTGGGCAGAAAATTAACCGACTCTGAAATCTTCGGTTTTTCGCAAGTAAACTCTGAACACTGTCGTCACAAAATATTTAACGGCCAGTTTATTATCGATGGCGAAGAGATGCCTACTTCTCTTTTCAAATTGATCAAGAAAACTTCGGCTGACCATCCTGGAAAAATAGTTTCTGCTTACAAAGACAATGTTGCTTTTATCAAAGGAAGCCGCGTTGAGCAATTTGCACCAAAACGTCAAGATGAATCTGATTTCTTCGAGACCAAAGACTTTGATTCTGTAATCTCGCTAAAAGCAGAAACCCACAATTTCCCAACTACAGTTGAGCCTTTTAACGGAGCTGCAACTGGTTCTGGTGGGGAAATCAGAGATCGTATGGCAGGTGGAAAAGGTTCGATGCCTTTAGCGGGAACTGCCGTTTATATGACCGCTTATTCTCGTTTGGAAGAAGGACGTGAATGGGAAAATGGCATGGCCGAAAGAGATTGGCTGTACCAAACGCCAATGGACATTTTGATCAAAGCTTCTATCGGTGCTTCTGATTTTGGAAACAAATTTGGACAGCCGCTCATCAACGGTTCTGTTCTAACTTTTGAACACGAAGAAGGCGGCAAAAAATATGGTTACGACAAAGTAATCATGCAAGCCGGTGGAATTGGCTATGGAAAAGAAAAAGATGCCCTAAAAGACACTCCAGAAGTTGGCGACAAAATCGTGGTGATGGGTGGCGATAACTACCGCATCGGTATGGGCGGTGGCGCTGTTTCTTCGGTTGCCACCGGAGAATTTAGTAGCGGAATTGAACTGAATGCCATTCAGCGTTCAAATCCAGAAATGCAAAAAAGAGCCTACAACGCAGTGCGCGCTATGGCCGAATTAGATATTAACCCGATTGTTTCTATTCACGATCACGGAGCTGGTGGACACTTAAACTGCTTATCAGAATTGGTGGAAGAAACCGGTGGCCGTATCGATGTGAACAAATTGCCTGTTGGCGATCCAACGCTTTCTGACAAAGAAATTATTGGCAACGAGAGCCAAGAGCGCATGGGCTTGGTGTTGAAAGAAAAAGACATCGACCTATTAACGAGAATTGCAGACAGAGAGCGTGCACCAATCTATGTGGTTGGCGAAACTACAGGCGATCACAAGTTTGTTTTTGAAAACAAAAAATCGGGTCAAAACCCAATGGATTGGGAACTTGGACACATGTTTGGTTCATCACCCAAAACGATTTTAGAAGATAAAAGAACACCAAGCAATTTTGCAGAAGTGGCCTATGATGCCAGCAAAATGCAGGAATATTTAAACGCTGTTCTTCAG
>JAUICR010000271.1 GCA_030427785.1 Bacteroidia bacterium
TGCCCATTTTTCTTCGCAAATAAGGAATTTCATTTTCGGATAAGCTTTTTAGGTCATAGCCTACCGCATGGCCGGTACCTTGGGTTAGTGGTAAATCTCCGTACAAAGTCTTTAATAAGCTCGACTTTCCACTACCTGTTTGACCAATAAGGTAAATGAATTCTCCTTTTTGGATTTCAATGTTAACATCAGAAAGTACAAGGTGTTCACGTTGAAAAATGGAAGCTTTATTTAAAGACAATATGGCTTGCGTACTCATAATAGGGATTAGGGAAATTTATTTGCTCCAAAACTACATGATTTGCTCAAACTCTATGTTTTCTTTTTCAATTTAGAAGCGATTTGTTATTCAGGTTTTGTTTTGATGTACTGCACAAGCTTGCGATTAAAAATCAAATATTAATGAACAATTTTCGTTTGATAAATCATCTCCAAATAAATAAGCAGACTGGCTTAAACCTCTACTTTTAAAAATCTATTAATTCATTTTGTATTATGGTGAAGAATCACCTTAAGTCTTTCGGACTTAGCTTTTTATGTGTGCTTGCACTTTCACTTCATGGCCAATCAGATCGAGTGTTGAAAGGATTGAACACCGATTATAAAAATGGGATGGAGCTATACAGGCATGGTCAGTACGGCAATGCACAGGTATTATTAGATAAAGTGGTAAAGCAAGAATTTAGTACAGATCATGAAACCAGAGCTTCTGCCGGATATTATGCTTGCTTATGCGCCATCAAATTATATCATGGAGATGCAGAGTCGAGGGTGCAGCGATATGCCGAAAAATTTGAACTGAGCCCGCTAAAAGATAGGTTGTACTTGGAGTATGCCAACAACTTATTTAGCCTTAAGCGCTACAAGAAAGCGGCAGAATATTACGAAAAGGTAGACAGATACCGCCTTACCGAAGAGCAACTGGACGAGTATTACTTTAAGAAAGCTTATGCCTTGCTAATGCAAGGAGATAGGGAGGCGGCTAAGCCTTTATTCTTTGAAATGAAGGATAGAGTTTCGCCTTATGCCAATTCTTCTAAATACTATTTTGCCCACATTATGTATGTAGATAGTAACTATGCTGCGGCTCTTACCAATTTTTTGCCTTTGCAAGATGATGAGTCATTTGGGCCATTGGTACCTTATTATCTAGCGCATATTTATTATCAATTAGAAGATTATGATAAACTGCTGGAAGTAGGTGAGGAACTTGTAGAAACTGCTACCCCCGCACGAGCTCCAGAAATTGCCAAGCTAATGGGAGATGCATTTTATAGTAAAGAAGATTATGAAAATGCAATAAAGTACTTAGAGCTATCAAGCGAGAAGGGAGGAAAGATGCGCCAGCAAGATCATTTTCAATTGGGCTATGCCAATTATAGGATGAAGCGATATGCCGAAGCCATCAATTCATTCAACAAGATAAGTGAGGGAAATAGAGAATTGGCGCAGCGTGCGTACTATCACCTAGGAGATTGCTATTTGAAAAATGGCGATAAACAGAGCGCTATTACGGCTTTTAAAGCGGCATCAGAGCTTACAGAATCGCTAACGGTGCAGGAGGATGCTTTTTTTAACTATGCCAAATTGGTGTATGAGGTTTCAGATCCTTATACCGATGCTATCACTACCTTGAATTTATATTTGGATGCCTTTCCTGATTCGCCACACAGAGCAGAAATACATCGCTATTTGGCCAATTTGTACATTACTACCAAAGACTATGATCGTGCATTAGGTGCCATAGAAAAGTCGGGATTAGAATCGCCAGAAATGCAAGAAGCCTATCACAAGATTGCTTTTTATCGCGCTTCAGAATTGTACAATGCCATGAAGTACAAAGCAGCATTAGATAAATACCGCGAGTCTTTACAATATCCATTGAATCCTACCATTATTGCGCTCGATCATTATTGGATGGGCGAAACTTATTATAAGCTAGGCGAGTATGATAAGGCTCTTCAATCGTTTGAGTTATTCAAAAACTCTACAGGAGCATTTAATATGAGTGAGTATAATAGAGCCAATTATCCTGTAGCTTACTGTTATTACAAGAAATTTGATTTTGAAAAAGCTGCAAATCACTTCCGGATTTTTGTGAATAATGCCAGTAAAAAGGACAAAAGAATTGCAGATGCCTATTTGCGATTGGCCGATAGTTATTTGCTTACTTCAGGTTATTTGGCAGCAGCAGAGTTTTATAAAAAAGCCCTGGCGGCCAACACTACTGAGGCAGACTATGCCATGTATCAGCGGGCCATTTGCTCAGGCCTTGCAGGCAATAATACTCAGAAGGTAGCACAGCTGCAGGAATTGAGTAAGAAGTTTCCAAACTCAGTATATGCCGAGGAGGCCCAATATGAAATAGCCGAGACCTATTTGCAAATGGAAAATTATGACAAGGCTCTGGCAGATTTCGATCAGTTTTTATTGGATTGGCCAAATTCTAAGTTGAATGCCAAAGTGAAGCTACAGCAGGGATTGGCTTATAGTAATGGCGATAGAAATGCCGAAGCCATTGCCACCTACAAATCTATTGTGACACAGTATCCGGGTTCGGAAGAGTCGTTAGAAGCAGTGGGGCTGGCAAGACTGGTGTATGCCAGGCAAAATAAAATTGATGAGTACTTGGACTGGGTAGAAAATATAGAGTTTGTAAATTTTGATAAAGCCACTTTAGATTCTACTGCTTACAACTCTGCCTTTGAGCAATATTCTATGGGCAATTGTGAAGGGGCGGTACCTACTCTTCAGAATTATCTGAGCCGTTTTCCGAAAGGATTATTTAGGCTAAAGGCCAATTATTATTTGGCTGAATGTGCCACCAAATTGGGTAAAGATGATGTGGCACTTGCATCGTACAAGGAGATCATGAGCTTTTCTACCAACGAATACTCCGTGCAGGCAGTGAGCTATTTGGCCAATCATGCGTACAAACAACAAAACTATGCTGAGGCCTTGAAACTATACGACCAATGGTTGCAGATTTCTACAAGTAAAGAATCGGGAACCAAGGCACAGGCAGGAGTAATGCGCAGTGCTTATGCGCTAGGCGATAATAGAAAGGCCTTGAGTTTTGCTACCATGATAGTAGAGGGCGAAAGCCAGGATATGGTATTGCAGCGCGATGCAAGAAGAATAATTGCCTTAGCCCTAATTGAGCAACAAGAATGGGAAAAGGCCTTGGAAAACCTGGAATGGCTAAAAGCCAACTCGGGTGGCGAAATAAAAGCAGAAGCCAGCTACTATTATGCTTTAGTAAAAAACAAACAAGCTGATTATGCAGGTTCGTCAGCTGCAGTATTTAAGCTGATAGAAGATATGCCAGATTACAAAATGTGGAAGCTAAAGGCTACCATTTTAGTGGCAGATAACTATTGGAAACAGGATGATATTTTTCAGGCTAACTACACCTTAGACTTTGTAATAAAGGCTGCCTACAACCAGGAAATAACAGACGAGGCTACTGCACTAAAAGATTTGATAGCTTATGAAGAGCAAAGAAAGGCCGAGCTTAAAAAAATGGAATTGCAGCTAAAATCGGACTCTTTGAATTTAGAGTTAGGCGATGGAATGAAAATGATAGATGATGGGGGCGAACCAGCAGATAGTACGGATGTATACAAATAATAGTCAAATGAGAAAGATTAGAATCATTGGCTTATTGAGCCTAAGTATATTGGCAAATTGGTGTATGGCTCAACCAGGCGGAAACATCGGGCAGTTTGAGATGAAAATTACCGATAAGTATAAAGCCACGGTGGGCGAAGCTATAAAAGTGAATGACCAGCCATCATTTGAAGATACCACCACGCGCAAGCTAAACGTGCAGTACCGCATTGTGAGCCAACCCCTAGTTATTAG
>JAUICR010000272.1 GCA_030427785.1 Bacteroidia bacterium
GGTATTTCTCCGCTTGGTAGTTTCTCCGCTTACCCCTGCTTTCCGTTCTCTTCTGAACTTTGGGGAACTCATTCCCTTTTTCGGATGCGACCCCTTTATCAAAGGTTATTACTCCATAATCTACAATCTGATTGTTCTCAGCTTGGGTATCTCTGATGGCCCAGCCAGCACTGTTAGTTCCTAAGTCTATTCCTAAAGTATTGCTCATAGTTGAAATTTAAATTTTCATCTTTAGTTAAATTTTGCATTATATTAGCAGCATTGAAAGCAATTCACAATAAGGCTATAAGCCGAAGAATTATCTTTAATCCTGCGTACACCGTGGGATTTTTTTATTTAAAACATTTAAAGCGGCCACACCACAAGTGTGGTCGCTTTTTTTTACCCTCAAATGAATACTAAAAGCCAGATAAGGCTTCAGGTTGTTGTGTGGAGCAGCAAGATAGAAATTAATCCTACAAAAAGAATTGATCCTCCGAAAATAATTCCTAAATGAAAGTAGGGTGCGAAAACTAAAAAAAACCCGCCTCAGCAATGCTGAGGCGGGTTTATAATTTATACTGCAAAAAACTAACTATACGTCAATTTTGGCATATTTAGCATTCTTTTCAATAAACTCTCTACGTGGGGGCACATCATCACCCATTAGCATAGAGAATACACGATCTGCTTCGGCAGCACTATCTATAGTAACCTGGCGCATGGTGCGCTTCTCCGGATCCATAGTAGTTTCCCATAGCTGCTCAGCATTCATCTCTCCAAGACCTTTGTAGCGTTGCACGCTTACACCCGCCTTTGCCTCACCACCGTATTCAAACATTAGTTTGTCTCGCTGATCATCATTCCAAGCATACTGGCTCTTAGCTCCTTTCTTTACCTGATAAAGGGGCGGAGCCGCAATGTAGATATAGCCTTTCTCAATCAATTCTTTCATATAGCGGAAGAAGAATGTAAGAATCAAAGTGGCAATATGGCTACCATCCACATCAGCATCACACATAATTACCACTTTATGATACCTGAGTTTGTCAATGTTTAATGCCTTGGTATCTTCCTCAGTACCTACACTTACACCTAGTGCCGTAAACATGTTTTTGATTTCTTCATTCTCAAAAACCTTATGCTGCATGGCTTTCTCCACGTTCAGAATCTTACCTCGCAATGGAAGGATGGCCTGAAAGTTTCGGTCGCGACCTTGTTTGGCTGTTCCACCTGCCGAATCTCCCTCCACAAGGAATATTTCGCATATAGCTGGATCAGTTTCTGAGCAATCGGAAAGCTTACCGGGTAAGCCAGAGCCACCCATCACGGTTTTACGCTGTACCATTTCGCGGGCCTTTTTGGCAGCCACACGTGCTTTGGCAGCAAGTATTACTTTCTGTACTATGGTCTTTGCCGAATTTGGATTTTCTTCCAAAAAGTTAGTAAGCATCTCTCCTACTAGCTGATCTACCGCTCCAGATACTTCACTATTACCCAGCTTAGTCTTGGTTTGCCCCTCAAACTGAGGTTCCATTACTTTTACCGAAATAACAGCCGTAAGCCCTTCGCGAAAATCATCACCAGATACTTCAACCTTTTCCCTGGTAAGCATACCACTTTCGTCAGCATACTTCTTAAGGGTACGGGTAAGGGCACGTCTAAATCCAGCCAGGTGGGTACCACCTTCGTGGGTATTAATATTATTTACATAAGAGTGTAAATTCTCATTGTACGAAGTATTGTAGTGCATGGCCACCTCTACAGGAATGTCATTTTTCTCACCTTCCATGTGAATAACCTCCGGCATTAAGGTTTCGCGGTTCATATCAATGTATTCCACAAACTCCTTAAGACCACGATCACTTAAAAACTCGTTGAAAATAAAGCTATCATCATCATCCTTTCTCCTACGATCTGTAAGGCTCAGTTTAATGCCTTTATTAAGGAATGAAAGCTCACGCAAGCGTGCCTCCAAAATATCGTAGTGATATACGGTTTCTAAAAAGATATCGGTATCAGGCTTAAAGGTTACTATAGTACCTCGATAATCAGAAGTACCTACTTCCTTTACTGGGTATTGTGGCACCCCTATTTTAAATTCCTGTACATAGTGTTTTCCATTTTTATGCACCTCTGCTTTCAGGTCGGAACTAAGCGCATTTACACACGATACCCCTACCCCGTGCAAACCACCGGATACTTTATAGGAATCTTTATCAAATTTACCCCCTGCGTGCAGCACAGTCATTACCACCTCTAAGGCTGATCGGCCTTCTTTTTCATGTATTTCTACGGGGATACCTCTACCATCATCTTTTACTGTAATGGAGTTATCCTCATTAATAGTAACATCAATATTTTTACAGTGGCCTGCAAGGGCCTCATCTATAGAGTTATCTACTACCTCGTATACTAAGTGATGCAGACCTTTTATGCCTACATCTCCAATGTACATTGACGGTCTTTTTCTTACCGCTTCTAATCCTTCCAGTACCTGTATACTACTGGCTTCATACTCCTTAGGTATTTCGCTCATATTCTTTGAGTTATCATCAAATTTGTCAATCTCACAAATATACACTTCGCCTAGCATTATTAAGCTACTGAAGTACCTGTAAAATCAAGGGTTTTACACATTTTTTTAACATTGGAGAAGCAAGTACCGAGTACGAAGTATTAAGTAACGAGTAGCAGTTTATTCAGCACTCTTTTCTAAGTACTCTGTACTAAATACTTGATACTATAATTTATACGTAAAGCCCATCATAAAGTTGATGCTTTGGGCCTTGTATCCAAGGTACAAATCGTAGTGGCTATTAAATAAGTTGCTCATACCCACAAAGGCTGACAATCGAGAATTGTAGAGGTACTCCAAATCCACCGAAACATCTAAATACCCCGGCAACTCGGCATCTATTTCTGGATTGAGCTCTTGCTTAAATGCCTGGCGCTTGCCTACATAATTGAGCTCTGCTCCCATTTTCAGCTTTTCTTTCAGCGTATAGTTTACATCCATTCCTGCCAAAAATGTTGGTAGGTACCACGCTTTCAATTGAGTGTTGGTATTAAACCCTCTAAGTTCTCCAAAAATGGTTGTGTGAAGATTATTGCTAATATTTATACCTAATTCACCTCTTGCATAAAACCTCATTACATTATCAAAGCGCACATCTATAGGCGGTATAGAAGTAGAATCTAAATAATACTGGTACATGGGATTTCTGTAAAACAAGGCTAAATCCTTCTGATACATGATTCCTCCTCGTACATTAAAACTTGCATTAGAACTCAAGATTCCCACCAGCCCGAGATACATATCAAGGTTTCGTGTTGGCAGCAATGTATCGCCTGGCACCACATAAGGGTTTACATGAGTAATGTGTCTAAAACTGTTGTGCTGCAACTCTCCCTTGGCCCCTGCATAAAATCCAAGTACATCTTCTACAATAGGCAACCTCAGTCTTACCTCCGGAAAGAAGATTAAATCAGATTGTGTACTAGCAAAATCTCCAGCGTACCTGTTGTAGTAAAGGTTCAACCCAAAATCAAAAAGCATTTTTCGAATTACCACCTTTACGCTAGGCTTAGCCTGTAATGTAAAATACGTTTGATTGCCATGAACGATAGAATCAAAGCTATTTTGAAAATACGTGAGGTTTACGTCCATATCAAGGTCCAGATCTCCGGCAGGCATTTGCCAATCTGAGTTCAGCTTCACAAAGTTTTCTTTGCCATCATACCTATCCGATAAGTTGTAAAAATCTAAGCCTAGCTCATCTAGCCAGCCCAAATTCTTTTTTTGCTTACCCAATATAGAAGTCTTAATACCATATTGGCTATACACGTTATAGGGAGCTTTTCTT
>JAUICR010000025.1 GCA_030427785.1 Bacteroidia bacterium
CCAAATTCCAAATAGAAAGTGGAACGCCAATTTGTGAATTATAGCTAAGAGGGCTTTTTCTAACCTTATAGGAAGTATCTAACAGCTGAAACAACCATTCTTTTACTATGGTTTTAGCATTGCTACCGGTAATCCCTATAATGGTTGCCTGGCTGTGCTTGCGTACATAGGCCGCCAGTTTTTGCAAGGCTTCTAAGCTATTTTTTACAATCAGATATTGGCAATCCTCATAAACCGTTTCCGGACTTTTTTCGAGTACAAAAAATTGTTGACCTCTTTCTACCAGGTCTTCTACATACCGATGTCCGTCATGATTTTTTCCTCGCAAGGCAAAGTATAAAGTCTCATCAAAACCTTGAGCCTTGCGGCTATCCAGCAGTAGTCTGCTTATCATTTGCTCAGGAGACCTCCCTATAGTTTTGGCATCTATTACCTTGGCTATTTGTGTAAGACTAAGCCGGGCCATGATTCTTTGTTTCCTTATTAAAAGCAGCTCGGCTCAGGGGCTCATATTCATTCTTTTCGCCCAGCAAAAGCACTTTTTCATCCAAAGTTTTTCGGTGCGAGTAATGTGCTAAATTTCCCGTTTTTACACATACTGCGTGTACCTTGGTCACATATTCGGCAGTAGCCATAAGGCCAGGCATTGGCCCAAAAGGTTTCCCTTTAAAATCCATATCAAGGCCGGCAATGATCACCCGACTGCCACGATTGGCCAATTCATTACACACCTCTATTATTCCTTCATCAAAAAACTGAGCCTCATCCAAGCCTATCACATCTACACCATCTCCAAGTATTAATAGGTTGGAACTATTTTCTACAGGCGTGCAGCGTATGGTATTCTGATCATGGCTTACCACATCCTCCTCAGCATAGCGCGTATCTACTTTGGGTTTAAAAATCTCAACTTTCTGTTTGGCAAATTGGGCACGCTTTAGCCTACGAATTAATTCTTCGGTCTTTCCCGAAAACATAGAGCCGCAAATGACTTCCATCCAGCCGGTATGTTGATGTTGATTAACAGGATTTTCGAGAAACATTTTTCTAAATAACTTGCGTTAGAGTATTTGGTAATAATTAGTTTAGCCGAAGGTCTTCGGAAATCAATAATTACCTGAATTTACCAAAGGAGCACAAAACTAAGAAAGATACCCATCCCATGCAGGAACAATCGAGAAAGGACTTGACCCAAATTTGTTTAGACATCATCAACGATACACAAGGGCTACACTTAAGTGATCAGCTGGAAGCTACCCGAACCCTGTACGAGCGATTGATTATTCAAAACTATTTGGCCCAAAACTCACAGCCCACAGAACCTATAGTGGCACCCATGGAAACCGTAACTGAAGAGCCTGCTGTAGAGGAGAAAAAAACTGAAGTAATAGCCCAGGAACCTCAAGAAGCAGCACCCGAGCAAGAGGGTACACCCGCAATTCCCATCTCTAAGCAAACGGAGTCTATCACTTTCGTGAAAATGGAAACCTCAGAAGAAGTTACCCAAACGACTGATGGCGATGAAACAACTATTTCCGAAACCAAAGTGGAGATAGGAAATGTGCAAAAAGAAACTTCTATTAACGAGCGCTATCGCACTGGCACAATTAAATTGGGACTAAACGATAGAATCGCTTTTCAGAATCATTTGTTTGAAGGCAGCCAGCAAGACCTAAATCGGGTACTTTCTCAAATCAATACTTTTCAAAATTATAAAGAAGCAGAAGAGTTTATCCATACCATGGTAAAAGGAGACTACGATTGGACTGAACACGAGGAAACAGAAGCACGATTTATGGAAGTGGTGCGTGGAAAGTTTGGGGAATAAAATTCAATTTCCTGCCTTATATCATAGGTTTCTAATAATTTGAAATATCCATTGTTTCAATCGTATTCTCTTGTTATTTAGTATTTAGAATGCTTCTACGTTACTTACCTTTGCGTAAAATTTTAAGGTAATTATGGCTTATTCTAAAGGCGACATTCAAAACGCTTTAAAAACAGTAACCTCCTCAGATGGTAATTTAAACCTAGTAGAGGCCGGACATGTAAAAAACATTCAAATATTTGGAGACGAAGTTATTGTGGATGCCATGTGCATTTCTCCTGCGCTACATATCAAGAAAAAGCTGGAGGTTGAAATCCTGAAGGCAATCCATAATGAAGTAGATGTAAAGCTTAAAATAAAAATCAATCTTGAAGTACCCGAAAAGCCTGCCGAAGGAGCCTCTATGATTCGAGGAGCTTCTCTTCCGGGTGTAAAAAATATTATTGCTATAGCATCAGGAAAAGGTGGCGTTGGTAAATCTACCGTAGCTGCCAATCTTGCCGTTTCGTTGGCCGAAAAAGGCTTTAAGGTGGGATTGGTAGATGCCGATATTTATGGGCCATCACAGCCTATCATGTTTGACGTACCCAATGTAAAACCAGGCAGTATTACCATAAATGGTAAAAGCATGATGGACCCTGTAGAAAGCTACGGTGTAAAATTATTGTCCATCGGTTTCTTTGCTAATGCAGACCAAGCCATCGTATGGCGCGGCCCTATGGCTTCCAAAGCTTTGAATCAACTTATCCGCGATTCGCATTGGGGAGAGCTCGATTTTATGCTTATCGATTTACCTCCTGGTACTGGCGATATCCACCTTAGTACGGTACAGGCAGTGCCCCTTACAGGAGCAGTAATAGTAAGCACTCCACAGCAAGTAGCCTTGGCTGATGCCCGCAAAGGGGTTGGCATGTTTAAGGTAGATAACATCAATGTGCCGGTACTAGGAATGATAGAAAACATGGCCTACTTTACCCCAGCAGAACTACCCGACAACAAGTACTACATATTTGGAAAAGACGGAGTAAAGCATTTGTGTAATGAACTGAATGTTCCACTACTTGGCGAAGTACCTTTGGTACAAAGTATTCGCGAAAGCGGTGATGTAGGGCGCCCGGCAGTTTTGCAACAGGACACTCCGGTAAGCAAAGCTTTTGATGATATTACTAAAAGGATGGTAGAAGAATTGGTAAAAAGAAATGAAACTTTGCCACCTACCGAAATAACGCGGATTACTAACATGGCAGGCTGTTCGGCCGTAAAAGAAAAAGCGTAGCCCTACCCCAAACTCCCAAAGGGGGTTGCTGAGCGGAAATATGAAATGCGAAAAAATTAGTCGAGGAGGTTAAGTCCCCCTTTGGTGGATTTAGGAGGCTGACCAAAAAGATAAAAGCTTCTAATTTGAAAAATTATGACAATAGATAAGACCGAAACCATAGAAAAAGTAAAAATCGCTTTAGAAGAAATTCGTCCTTTCCTCAAATCAGACGGTGGCGACATTAGCTTTATAGGAATAGACGATGACTGGACTGTAAAAGTGCAACTTCATGGAGCTTGTACCGGTTGTTCGGTAAATCAAATGACTTTAAAGTCGGGCGTGGAAATGACCGTAAAAAAACACGCCCCTGAGGTGAGTCGAGTAATAGAAATAGGAACTCTCAAAAATGCCTAAAATGGCGGCAACTACTGAACTACAAAAAGTAACAATTCACTTTGCAGGTGATTCAGGTGATGGTATCCAATTGGCAGGAAGCCAATTTACCAACACCACTGCATTGCAAGGAAATAACCTTAGCACATTTCCGGATTTTCCGGCAGAGATAAGGGCCCCAACGGGTACTGTAGCTGGAGTTTCTGGTTTTCAAATACATTTTGGTAGTGTAGAAATAAATACACCTGGTGCTGAGCCTGATGTATTGGTAGCTATGAATGCTGCCGCATTTGTAAAAAACATCAAGAACTTACGTATAGGTGGTACCTTAATAATAGACGAAAGCGGGTTTGATAAGCGCAACTTGCGTTTGGCCAAACTTGATGAAAACAAAAATCCACTTGATGATTTAGACCCAAACGATTATCAAGTACACCGCATTGAAATTACCAAACTCAATAGAGAGGCTGTAGATGGTTTGACCTTATCCAATAAAGAAAAGGACCAATCGAGAAACCTATTTGTTTTAGGACTTGTATACTGGTTGTATCACCGCGAGATGGAAACAACATTGACATTCCTTCAGCAAAAATTTAGGAGCAATGAAACCATACTTGAGGCAAACACTAGAGCTCTCAAAGCCGGTTTCCATTTTGGTGAAACCATTGAGGCCGCCAAGAGATATACAGTATCAAAAGCAGATTTAGCACCCGGCACCTATCGCAACATTGTGGGTAACGAAGCTCTTGGGCTGGGCCTTATAGCTGCAGGCAAGCAATCTGGCTTAGACTTATTTTTTGCAGGCTATCCCATCACGCCTGCTTCTGATATTCTTCATTTCTTGTCAAGGCACAAAAATTTTGGAGTAAAAACATTTCAGGCCGAAGACGAAATTGCTGCCATTACAGCAGCCATTGGAGCATCTTTTGGCGGAAGCCTTGCTATTACCGCAACTAGCGGCCCTGGTATGGCGCTAAAAGGAGAAGCATTGGGACTGGCAGTTATGCTAGAAACACCGATGGTGATAGTAAATGTGCAGCGCGGTGGGCCATCTACAGGCCTGCCTACCAAAACAGAACAAGCAGACTTGTTTCAGGCCCTATACGGCCGAAATGGCGAAGCGCCTATACCCGTAATAGCAGCCATGTCTCCATCCGATTGTTTTGATGCTGCCATAGAAGCTTGCAAAATTGCTGTAGAGAGAATGACTCCGGTTATTTTACTCTCTGATGGTTTCTTAGCCAATGGAGCAGCACCCTGGAAGTTTCCTAAATCGGCCAGCTTGCCTACTATTACTGTGCACAAAGCCACCGGAGACAACTATCAACCCTATGCGCGAAATGAAAACTTAACCCGCCAATGGGCCATACCTGGCGAAGCAGGTAAGGAACACCGCGTAGGTGGATTAGAAAAAGAAGATATTACAGGCAATGTGAGCTACAGCGCTTCAAACCATGAAAAAATGGTGAAAATAAGAGCTGCAAAAGTTGAAAATATTTCGGACATGTATGCCCCTTTGGAGCTTATCCAAGGCGATACAACAGGAAAAGTATTGGTAGTAGGATGGGGAAGCACGTATGGAGCCAGCAAAGTGGCAGTGCGCTGGGCGCGCGAAGAAGGATTATCGGTTTCACAATTGCATCTTCGTCACCTTTTCCCTTTTGATAAAGAACTTGGAGACTACCTCAGCAATTTCGAAAACATTGTGGTTCCCGAATTAAACAATGGTCAACTAGTCAAAATCCTGAAACAGGAATTTGAGGGCAATATTCATGGATTAAATAAAATTCAAGGTTTGCCTTTTAAGGCTAAGGAGATTTTTGAGGAGATAAGAAAACACGCTTAACAATGAGCACAAACAACACCCTTACAGCAAAAGATTTTAGCAGCGACCAAGATGTGCGCTGGTGCCCGGGCTGTGGCGATTATAGCATTTTAAAACAAATGCAAACTGTGCTACCCGAGCTAGGTGTAGCCCGCGAAAATCTTGTTTTTATTTCAGGAATTGGCTGTAGCTCACGATTTCCTTACTATATGAACAGCTACGGCATGCACAGTATTCACGGCCGTGCACCCTCTATAGCCAGTGGGCTAAAAGCCGCTAATCCAAACTTAAGCGTGTGGGTAGTAACGGGTGATGGCGATGGCCTTTCTATCGGTGGAAATCAGCTTATCCATTTGCTGAGACGCAATTTCGATATCAATGTACTTCTCTTTAACAACGAGATTTATGGTTTAACCAAAGGGCAATACTCCCCTACCTCGCAACTAGGTATTCATACCAAGTCTAGCCCATTAGGTAGTATTGATCATCCCTTCAATCCACTGGCTTTAGCCCTTGGTGCCGAGGCCACCTTTGTAGCCCGCAGTATGGACCGCGACCCGATACACATGCGCGATATATTAAAGAAAGCCCACGAGCACAAAGGGACTTCTTTTGTAGAAATTTATCAAAACTGTAATGTCTTTAATGATGGTGCTTTTGAAAAATTTACCGATAAAAAGCAAAAAGCATCCACCACCTTAAATTTACAGGCAGGCGAACCACTTTTATTTGACAATGGTGAAATGGGAGTGCGATTAAATGGTTTTCAACCTGAACTGGTGAAGCTGGAAGAAGGTTACTCTATAAACGAACTGTGGATACATGACCCAACAGACACTACCAAGGCTCATCTACTAAGTAGAATGTTTGGCGATGATGTACCTCGCCCTTTTGGTGTGCTGTATGAAGGCAAAAGATTTACCTACGAAAAAGCAATGCAAGACCAAGTGGATGCTTCTATTAAAGCCAAAGGGCTTGGGGATTTGGATGAACTTATCAAAGGCAAGAATAGCTGGGTGGTAGAGTAGATGTAATTGGGAGCGTTTATTGTAAATTTTTTATTATAAAGGAAATCCTATATTGTACCGTTAATTTAAGACTCGGTTTCTCCAAATTAACGCCATGCGCTTTATTCCTGCATTTGTTCTTCTTATTCTTTTATCTACCATTCTGCAAGCCAATATCTCGGAGGCAACCGTAGAACTCAAAGGCCAATCTACTGAGAGCATTAACTTAAATGGCCAACAGGATATTTGGATTGACAAAGGCCTGAGGCTAAGTCCGCAAGCAGTTTTAGACCAGAATAAAAAATTATTCAGCAGTCAGGACAGCATACTCCCAGCAACTTTGCCCATTGTAGTGTGGGCAAGGATCCGGTTTGTAAATAACTATTCTGGAGACCAGCAGTTTTACGGCACATTTTGTAATAGAATGGATACCGTGAGTGCTTATGTGGATGAGAATGGACGAATGATTCCAATTGGAAAAACTGGCAAAGATTTTCCAGTGACTGAAAAGGCAGCATTTTCTGCAGCCAACCACCTCTTGTTATCTTTAAAAAAAGGAGAATCCAAGACTTTCTATTTCCGGCTTACAAGTGCACAAGCAATATCTCTTAAGCATTTTAGAGAATTACACGTGCGCTCACATAATGTGCTTCATTCTCAACTCATAGTAAAGTATAGCATACAAAGTCTGTACACAGGCATCATGCTCATGTTCTTTGTATTAAGCCTTTTCACTTTTCTAAATTTCAGGGAGAAGCTATTTCTCTACTTTGGCTTAATTCACCTTTCGTTTACCCACTATTTTTTGGTACTAGCGGGCATTGCCGACCTTTTTATACCGGGCTTATCTATCAATATCTTGTATTCAGATTGGACAATAGCCTGCATTATCATTTTCGTTTCGCTATTTGTAAATAGCTATATCGGTTTGTATCGGGTATATCCATCTTACTTTATAATGTATGTGACTGTAGCACTTTTCACAATCTTCACAAGATTGATTCTTGCCAGTACTTTTTTTGATTTTCGTGCATCCGTTATTGGTCATAACATAGTTCTTGTAGTCTGGCTCGTGCTCACTTTTATCCCGGTGGTTCTATTGGCAAAAAAGGGAAAAGGAGTAGCTAAAAACCTTTTGGCCGCACTATTGGCCTTGTTTTTCACTTCATTGATTTATGTATTGTCCTTACTGGGAGTACTCCCCGATTCCATTTTGGCACGAAATGCATTTCAATTAGGCACTATCATCTTTTCTTTCCTTCTTTTTTATGGATTGTTCCAACGCATCCGAACCATTAGGCACGAAAAACAGAAGGTTGAAACACTTGCCTTGTTGAAGTCGAGGTTTTTTGCAAATATTTCTCATGAATTTCGCACCCCGCTTACCTTGTTACTCGGCCCCATTGAGCGAGTTAGCCGCCACACCCAAAATACTGAAGACAAACTACTGCTGCGCCTGGCAGAGAAAAACGCTAGGCGCCTGCTAGAGTTGGTGGATCAATTGCTAGATCTTAACAAATTGGAACACGGCCAGATGCGACTACAGGCTACAGAAGAAAATTTTGTAGAACTGCTAAAAGGCATTGTAATGTCGTTTGAATCTTATTCAGAACAACAAAACATCAAACTTCATTTTCTTTCTCAAAAAGAAGTACTTCCGCTGTGGATAGATCGCCAAAAAGTAGAAGCTATTTTTTACAACCTACTGCACAATGCCTTTAAATTTACTAAAGCAGGAGGCGAAGTTTCGGTGATGGTGGTGGAGCACTTGGAGTCAGTAGAAGTGCTGGTAAAAGACGATGGCATCGGTATATCTCAAGAAGAGATACACTTCATTTTTGACCGCTTTTTCCAGGTGGACGGGATAGAGCATAGTTCTATACCTGGCTCTGGCATTGGCCTGGCCTTGGTACGTGAGCTGGTGCAACTGCATAAAGGGCACATTTCGGTAGAAAGCGAAAAAGGCCTCAGTACTACTTTTACTATACACTTTAAGAAAGGATCAGCCCATCTTAAGGCAGAAGAAATCCTAGAGGCTTCTACCCGCTCCTTACCAGTACTTCCCATTACAACTGAAGAAACTTTTTCGCTTGTAGAAAATCCTCATGAAGCTCAAGCCAAACCTCTGAAAAGTGCCCCCACCGTACTTATAATAGATGACAATACCGATGTTCGCACCTTTATCCGTTTTCAACTGCAAAACAGTTTTCAAATAAAAGAAGCTACAGACGGAGATCAAGGGATTGAAATGGCCCTGGAACATCAACCTGACTTGGTTATAAGCGATGTGATGATGCCGGGCAAAAACGGTTTTGAGGTATGCAACACTTTAAAAAGAGATGAGCGCACCAGCCACATCCCCATCATTTTACTTACTGCACGGGCTGCTCAGCACGAAAAAGTGAAGGGCCTGGAATACGGGGCAGACGACTACCTGACCAAACCTTTTGATAGCCAAGAACTGGAAGTACGTATCCGTAAACTGATAGAACTAAGGGCACATCTTCGTGAAAAGATAAAGACCGACCCCACACTTTCTTTTAAAAACCTTACGGGTAGCCCTGTAGATGTAGAGTTTATGAAAAAGGTAAACGCCATTATTCAAAAGCATTTGGAAGACCCACAGTTGGGGGTAAGCCAGCTAGCAGAAGAAGTAGGGTTGAGCAAGGCTCATCTAAACCGTAAACTCAATGCTCTTACAGATCTTTCGGCCAATAAGCACATTCAGCACCTACGATTGAAAAAAGCTTTGGCCCTTTTGGAAACCGGAGCTCATAATGTGAGCCAAGTAGCATCACTTACTGGATTCAATAGCGATGCTTATTTTGTAAAATGCTTTCGTGAGCATTATGGAAAAACACCCGGGTCAATTTTGGTTACCAAATAAAAGATTTTTTGAAACCAACTATCCTCGACACAGAACCATAGAGGTATTTTTCCTGGTTTCATTTTTGACCCGAAAAAGGTCAAAAGCCAATATCTTATATTCTGCCCCTCCCGAAATTGCAAAAAGCAATTTCGACCTCACCAATGGGAACGTGAAATCGGAAACCTCGAGGCAGAGCCTAGAGGAATTCTTTTTGATTAAGGGATCTGCACAGCATCTCAATTTCCTAAATTTATATAATTGGATTTGCCTTGAATGAGAATATCGATCGTGTAAGTATGTAAAAACCTTTTTTAGCTGGCTTTTTATGGCTGCTGCTTAACACCCTAATATGTTTTGCTTTCACCTTTTTCCCTCCTTCCCAAACTAATTATCGGTTAGTTTACCTTCTACATCCCTTGTCCTGACTAGCATGTTTCAAAATTTATACATCCTGCGCCAATTGTAATACGGCTCCCCTATCACTCTCATTAGTTTTGGTATCGAACTAAAAAAATAAATTAATTATGAATACAAAAACTACCCGCATAACAACTTTAATGGCGTTGAATGCCCTCGCTTTTGGCGCTATGGCACAAATCACAATTACGCAAAGTGACTTTCCGCGCGGAACCACTTTTACCGATAATTTTATAGTAGCAGCTCAAACAGGCCTCACATTGCCCACAGAAGGTGCGGCTCAAACCTGGGACTTTGCTACCGGAATTACTCCTGACACTAATTATGTCCGCCCAAGAACAGACGCTACTGCCGATACAGACTTTCCAAGTGCCCTTAACAAAAGGAGTTCGCCACTTTCTTTTCAAGGCTTTTTGATACAACAAGAATTGTATGAAGCTGTTGATGCCAATGGCTGGTATGAATATGGAGCTAAACTACACGCTGCCGATTATTCTTTACAAAATGTAACTGGCAATCCCAATGATTCCATCCACTTTTTAGATCACAATGACGTTTACACTGGGCGCGCAGATTACCTCCAGTTTCCTTTAAATTATCAAGATGCTTGGATAGGCACACGCAAAGAAACTGTGAACTTTGAGCTTACTGTAGCCAGTTCATCACTTAATCGCACCCCTGGCAGCCAAGTGGCCACTTTTACTTTTGACCGCGAAGTGGTAGGTTACGGCACCTTGCAAATACCTACGGCCAATGGCTCACCTTCGGCCCCATTTGATGTACTGATGATAAAATCAACTCGCACCGTGGTTGATAGTTTTTACTTAGGAGGGATGCCCGCCCCTGCAGCCTTGCTAGCGGCATTTGGCCTTACCCAAGGGCAATCTGATGTTCACGAGGCGTATATCTGGTACAGAAAAGGTTTTGGCTACCCTGTAGGTGGTTTATCCATTGAAAACGGACTAGCGGGAACAATCGATTACCGAACGGAGGCTACCACTGTTTCTCTGGATGAATGGGCTATATCAACAAGTAGTGTATTTCCAAATCCTGTAGCCCCAGGCACTACCCTCACTATTGAATTTGACCAGGAAACCGATGGCTTAATAGATTTTATACTATTAGACTTGACTGGCCGAAAAGTATTTGAGCAAAGTGGAATAAGTTCCTCTCAAGGGATGATTAATACCCAAGTACCGGAAAGCCTAGACGAAGGACAGTATTTCTATCAGCTAAAAAACAGGAACGGATCATTTTTTACCGGAGGTAAACTTACCCTCAAATAAGGATTTCTCCAACCCCTGAAAAGTCCTGTGCCAGAATTCCTGGTGCAGGGCTTTTCTTTTTTAAAGTATATGAATCAAGGGATTGAGTGGACTTACACAGATGATATATCAGCCCCAATCAAAAAGACCAACGAATCCCTACCTAACTGGAAAGCAAGTAAGTTCAATCCAAAAATAGAGCCCCACTCTCTTTTCAGAAAGCAGGGCTTTAGTAACTTAATCTGTGTGTTGAAGATTTACAAAATCAACATTGCATCACCGTAGCTCAAGAAGCGATACTTTTCTTTTACGGCTTCTTTGTAAGCTTTCATTATAAGATCGTAACCACCATGTGCAGCCGTCATCATCATAAGAGTGCTTTGTGCTGGGTGTAAATTGGTGATTAATGCGTGCGTTACATCAAACTCATAAGGAGGGAAAATAAATTTATTTGTCCATCCATCTGCAGGGTTCAAATGCCCATCGGTGCTCACAGAGCTTTCCATAGCACGCATTACCGTAGTGCCTACTGCACAAATTTTCTTGCGGTTATCAATAGCTCTATTTACAGCATCAGCCGTTTCTCTAGGTATATTGAATTGCTCACTATCCATTTTGTGTTTACTCAAATCTTCCACCTCTACCGGGCGGAAAGTTCCAAGACCAACATGCAATGTTAATTCGGCAAAGTCAACCCCTTTTATTTCCATGCGCTTCATTAGCTGCTTGCTAAAGTGAAGACTTGCAACTGGTGCCGCTACAGCTCCTTCGTGCTTTGCAAAAATGGATTGATAGCGATCTACATCCTCTTCATCTGGCTCGCGACCAATATATTTTGGAATAGGTGTTTGGCCTAATTCTGCCAACTTAGCTCTGAATTCTTCATAACTACCATCATATAAGAAACGTAGTGTACGACCTCTTGAAGTAGTATTGTCAATTACCTCAGCTACCAGACTATCGTCTTCACCAAAGTATAGTTTATTTCCAATTCTGATTTTACGGGCTGGATCTACCAGTACATCCCAAAGGCGGCTTTCTACATTAAGTTCTCTTAACAGGAACACCTCAATACGGGCACCAGTTTTTTCTTTGTTTCCATGCATGCGGGCAGGAAATACCTTGGTATTGTTCAATACCATCATATCACCATCTTCAAAGTAATCCAAAACATCTTTGAACTGTCTGTGCTCAAAAGTTCCAGTCTTACGGTGTACCACCAATAGGCGGCTATCATCACGATGATCAGTGGGTCTATCAGCTATAAGTTCCTTTGGAAGCGTATAGTTGAAGTGTGAAAGTTTCATTTTCATAGCTTACGGGCTTTGATTTGAAAGGTTTATAAAAAATATGAACTCTAAATGAGAGGGCGGCAAAAATAATACAAAAACTGCTTGGGTGGATAATAGACTTTAGATGATAGATTTGAGATTTGAGAAGATCAATCAATAACACTCAATTAAAATCCGCAATAAGTTTTATTTGACGAAAACAATCGGATAAGTAAACTTATTCTCATCTTTCTTAAAGAAAAAATTCACTATTGCATATCTAACTTTTTCAAAACTTTCTTCCGTAATATGTTCAAAATGTAACGGAGCTGTTTGTTCACTATAAAAAGTCGTTTCTATCTTGTCAACTTCAATACTTTGTTGAAATGCTTTTAATTCTAACTCCTTAATAGTTTTATAAAACATTGTAAAACTTAATCTGTGAACATTTGCAAAGCGTACTGAAATAGAGTTAATCGTATCAACGGCAAGAATATTATAAAAATCGTCTGGATCTCTTAATGTGTCTGTTCGTGTTGGAATAACTGGGATATTTAATAATTGGGAAACTGGAGCTATAAATTCAGTTATTGTATCAGCTTTCACTCCGTATTTGGATTCGTAAATCGAGACCGTAGTATTATTTCGAAATTTTGTTAAACCATACAACCTATAGATATTTACTCCATCATTGAACTCAATGAGCGTGTCTATTCGCAGAATATCATATGTTTTGTAGGCTTGCCTAAAATATAGACAGTTCAAACATTCCTCTCTTCTGTTTTGCCCCTCTAATGAAAAAACAATTGCAATAAATAGAATTATCGACAACTTGTTTCTCATTTTGCGCTCAACTTAAAAACAATTGGCCTACAAGGAGCAGCATCATTTTCAAAAGCCGCAGTTTGAAGATTAAGCAAATAAAGTCCTTCTTTTACAATAGCAGGAATACGCAGCAGTTCACTAATCGTGGCATCCAACCTAGGGTTCTCTGGATAATTCCAAAAAGCGTGGTGTGCCAAAAGCTTCCCGCCATCTTCCTCCTTATCTACTGATGGTAGATCTACCAAAAAGTGTTGAATACCTTTATCACGCACATAAGCCAATAATTCAGGTTCAAAATAGGGTGCATTAGTTCCGCTAAAGTCATGCCCTAAGCCATAATCACCGGTTCGAACAATCAAAGCATCTAAGCCTTGCCAATCAATATTTTTCTTTTTTAAATCTTCCAACTTTATCACTCTATCACCATCTACAGGCTGGGGAGAAAGGTGCACCACAAACGCCATTAGGTGATGTTGCTTTAGGCAGTGATTTACACTTTCGCGATTGGGAGAAATGTGACCTACCGTCTCAGTATGGCTGCCATTGCCATGGGGGTTAAACTTTATATTATAGAAATTTACGGGCGAACCTTTTTCTACACTAGCCACCCAGTCACCTCGCACTACGGGCGAAATATGAACATCATCCGTCCACCAGGCTTTAAGCTCTTCGCCTGGTTTTCCGAGTACTGAAGACAAATCGATTCCTTTGGAAAGATCAGTGGAGTACAACTTTCCGTTTTTACTAATTGATATTTTCATGTGAGCTAATTAGTGGAAATAATTTCAAATTTTTAACATCACACATAAAACAAACTACTGGCGATTCCATCACTAAAAAAACGTTGTGGTGTTGGTATATACAACCTATCGCCTTGCTGCACCAGCTTACCGTGCTTGATTAATGGTGCGGCTTCTTCCATCAGATGTTTTGACAAGTCCACTCCAAATTTTTCATCAATCGTATTGAGATCTATTCCTTCTTTGCGTCTCAATGCAGTCATTACTGTTTCGTTAAATTGATCAGCAACAGAGAGTTCTTCACGCTCACAATTCAGCTCTTCGGCCTCTATAGATGACATATACAAGTGATTGTTTGCAACATTCCATTGGCGACTATCTCCATCAAAAGAATGCGCAGATGGCCCTATTCCTAAATAAGGTTCACCTTGCCAATAAGAAGAGTTGTGCTTAGCCTTATGGCCACGCATAGCAAAATTTGAAACCTCATAATGCTCATATCCCGCTTTCTCTAAAATCTTAGCCAGAAAATAAAAATTGCGCTCGGCTATACGTTCGTCTACTGGGGGCACCTTGCCTTTTTTTATCCAGTTTTCGAGCATCGTTTCTTTTTCTATAGTAAGGGCGTAAGCCGAAATGTGTGGCACTTTAAAAGTAAGTGCCTGCTCTAGCTGCTTTTCCCAGTGTTCCTCACCGCGGCCCGGCACGCCATAAATCAGATCAATACTTAAATTATTGAATCCATAATGTTGAGCTCGAATGACACATTCTTTGGCCTGTTCAGCGGTATGGCTTCGATTCATCAACTTTAAATCCTCCTCATCAAATGATTGAATTCCGATAGATAATCTGTTGATAGGCGATTGCGCCCAATAGGTTAGTTTTTGATCATCTAAGTCATCGGGGTTAGCTTCTAAAGTGATTTCTGCATCAAACTTTATCGTGAAATACTTTTTGATGGTAGCAAAAATTTTGTCCAGCTCTGTCCCGATAAGCACAGATGGAGTTCCTCCACCAAAATAAATAGTATCTAATTCTTTCGATTCTAAATATTCGTGATTCAGAGCAATTTCGGCACATAAGGCGTCTACCATTCTTCCTTGGTAGCCTGTGGATGTAGAAAAATGAAAATCGCAATAGCTACATGCTTTTCTACAAAAGGGGATATGAATGTATAATCCAGACATTAGTTGTTTTCTGTTTTGAGTGTAATCCTAAAGGTAGTGCCTTTTCCCAACTCAGAGTGGGCTACATAGATTTTTCCTCCATGATATTCTTCAATAATCCTTTTGGCCAAACTCAGCCCCAATCCCCAGCCTCTACTTTTGGTGGTAAAGCCAGGTCTAAAGACCGTCTTTTGTTTATTGGCAGGAATTCCTTTTCCATTATCCTCTACCTCTATACGTACTTTTTTGGCCAAAGCAATAATACGTACTTCAATATCACCCTTGCCCTCTATGGCATCTATGGCATTGCTAATAAGGTTCTCTATTACCCACTCGTACAATGGCTTGTTGAGCATTACCTCCAGGCCTTTTGCCATTTCTTCAATATTCAAACTAATATTAACCCTACGGGCACTACGCGATTGCAAATAAGAAACAGCTTCTGTGGTTACTTCATCTATACGATGGATGGTGATAGATGGAATAGAGCCAATTTTAGAAAAACGATCGGTTATGGTGTTTAGCCTAGCGATATCTTTTTCCATTTCTTCTACCATGCTAGGGTCCACATTTTTCGATCTCAATATTTCGGTCCAGCCCATCAACGAGCTTAGTGGGGTGCCTATTTGATGTGCTGTTTCTTTTGCTAGTCCATTCCACACGCGGTCTTGTTCTGATTTTCGGGCATTGCTAAAAGCTATATAAGCTATGATGATAAACAAAGAGATTACCGCCAAGAGGATTAAGGGGTAATAGCGCAATTTGGTTAGCAGTATGGAGTTTTGGTAATACAAGTACTGCCTTTGGTTTTCCGCAAAATTCACCACTAGAGGCTCCGCCTCCCTGCTCATTTGCTTAATTTTTTTAGCTAGCCACTTAGGGTCATGGCTTTTCTTTTCATCTACATTTCGTGCCTCTATCAGCACACCATTTTCGTCAGTTAAAATTATAGGAATCGTATTATTCTCTTTAATGATGTTTTGTTCAAAAGACATTTCGGTGGTTTGGTCAGCATCCAAAATAGCCTGCATGGCCTCTGCCCATTGCTTTACCTTATTTACCTCTTGCTTTCTCAGTTCGTCCAAAAAGCTTTCGGTGTACCATATAGTGGCCACCCCGATAAGGACTGCAAACAAAAAAAGGAGAAACTTCCAAAGGTTTTTTCTACCGTAAAAATCCATAGTAATATTCTATTGAAACAAATATAAGTGTACCAAGTAAACACAGTACTAACGCCAAAAAAAGAGAAAGATTGGAAAATGTGAAAGTGGAGGGATAGCGGCAAATTTTAGCCCTAATCACACATCTGTTTAAACTATTGTAGAAATACAAATACACAATAAGAAAGCCGATTGTTTAGTTATTTTTGCCACGAAAGAAAAAAAGCTGAACCAACTTGTCTGACGCCTTAGTAGTAATACCAACATACAACGAAAAAGAAAACATTGAAGCTATACTGCGCACAGTGTTTTCGCTGCATGAAGCACCCGATGGACATTCCTTTGAGGTATTGATTGTAGATGATGGTTCGCCAGATGGTACGGCCAATATCGTTAAGACCTTGCAGAAGGAATATGGTGACCAACTACATATACTAGAACGCAAGGGCAAGCAGGGATTAGGCACTGCTTATCTTGATGGCTTTAGATGGGGATTAAAACGAGACTATCAGTATTTCTTTGAAATGGACGCGGATTTTTCTCATAATCCTAAAGATTTAATAAGACTGTATCATACCGCCAAAGGAGGCTATGATGTGGTGATTGGCTCGCGCTATATAAAGGGTGTAAATGTGGTAAACTGGCCAATGAGCCGTGTATTGCTCAGCTATTTTGCATCGAGGTATGTGCGGATAATTTTAAGAATACCAGTAGAAGACACCACTGCAGGATTTATGTGCTACAAGCGTGCAGTGCTAGAGCGAATAAAATTTAACAGTATTAAGTTTGTGGGGTATGCGTTTCAGATTGAAATGAAATATGTAGCTTTCAAACTAGGGTTTAGCATAAAGGAAATTCCCGTAATTTTTACCGATCGAACAGCCGGTAACTCAAAAATGTCAAACAACATTATTCGCGAAGCAGTGTTTGGCGTTTTACAACTAAAAATGCGCAATATACTTAAGCGTTATAAATGATAGTATGAACAGAATTCTGATAAAGAATGCCCGCATTGTAAATGAGAATAAAATCATTGAAAGTGACCTACTTATAGAGGATGATCGAATTGTAAAAATCGAGAAAAATCTAAGCCAGGTAAACAATGACACCATTTTGATAGATGCCGGGGGCAAGTATTTGATACCAGGAGTTATTGATGATCAGGTACATTTTAGAGAACCCGGATTAACTCATAAAGGAGATATTGCCAGTGAATCTCGTGCGGCCATTGCTGGTGGAATTACCTCGTATATTGAGCAACCCAACACCAACCCTCCGGCAGTTACAATAGAAGCTCTTGAGGCAAAATATGAAATAGCTGCTAAAAGCTCATATGCCAATTATGCTTTCAATTTGGGGGCTACTAATGATAACCTAGAGGAAATAAAAAAGGCAGATCCCAAGCGTATTCCGGGTGTAAAAGTATTTATGGGAAGCAGCACGGGCAATATGCTAGTGGATGACGAGCATGCTCTAAGTCGCATTTTTGCCGAAAGCCCATTACCCGTTATTACGCATTGCGAAGACGAGGCTACCATTACCTTCAACTTTGAACAATACAAAGATCGCTATGGTGATGATATTCCCATTGAGTTTCACCCAGATATTAGAAGCAGAGAGGCCTGTTTTAAATCTACAAGCTTAGCGGTAGAACTTGCCAAAAAACACGGCACCCGACTTCACGTTTATCATATTTCTACGGCCGAAGAAGCAGCCCTATTTAGTACTGAACCATTGGCCAAAAAGAAAATAACAGCCGAAGCCTGTGTGCACCATTTATGGTTTAGCGCAGAAGATTATGCTGAAAAAGGCACACTAATAAAATGGAACCCTTCGGTAAAAGAATTAACAGATCGTGACGCATTGTGGAAAGCCTTAAAGGAAGGAAGACTGGATGTGATTGCTACCGATCATGCACCACACACACTAGAAGAAAAGAAACAAGTATATACCAAGGCGCCTAGCGGTGGACCACTGGTGCAGCACGCACTTCCTGCCATGCTCGAGTATGTTCGCAATGAGGCGTTCAGCATAGAAATGATGGTGACCAAAATGTGCCATAACCCTGCAACTATCTTTAATATTAAAGATCGAGGTTTTATTAGAGAAGGCGCGTTTGCTGATTTGGTATTAATAGATATGTCGCGCCCTTGGAAAGTAAGCAGCGATAATATTTTGTATAAGTGCGGATGGTCTCCATTTGAAGGAGTAACGTTCAGATCAAGAGTTACACACACCTTCGTAAATGGCCGAATAGCATTTGAAAACGGTAAAATATCTGAATCGAAAAAAGGACAACGACTTGAATTCGATCGTTAGAAATCTGTTTATTTTATTCGTAGCTATCTCTTGCCAACGAGATGTTACAGACATTCATATTCCTTCACATATTATTCCTAAAGATAGTATGGTGAGCGCACTTACCGATATGCATATTATAGAAGGTGCTAAGGTGGGCCAAAAGATAATTGGAGATGAGCGCAACGCACACTCTTACTACGCCAAGTTGTACGCAAAATACCACGTAAGTAAAGAGGAGTTTGAAGAAAGTTTCAATTTCTATTCTCAGAATCCCGCGGTGATGGACGAAATTTACACTAAAGTGGTGGAGCGCCTAAACAAGATTCAACAAGCACCACCTCGTACCCCGCTAATAGAAAGCGATTCGGTCTTTGAAACCGAACTACCTACACAAACTCAAAACCCAAGACCACTCAACAAAAAGCTTAGGGAAAAGGTAGACTCAGTGAATGAAAATTAGGAGTTTTCTTTTTGATACAGCTGAGCCATATCTGCTATGGTTCGCTCAAGATCTCGAAAGGAGTAATTCAGCTGTTTTTTCACTTTATCGCTACTATAGTAATTATGCTGATGTGATGTTCTAGCGGTATCGCGAGTAACTAGTGGAGTCCCACCAAATATGCGAGAACGCGCTACTTCCAATCTCCATACTATTTCGCCCATCCAGGGCTTGGCTTCTATACTTGCTTTTTTTGTTTTTAGGCTATCGGCTATAGCCCAAAAAACTTCTCTATATGATTTATTTTCAGCTGCTAAAACAAAGCGTTCTGCCGAGATATCACTTTTCATTAATTGAAATAAAACATTGGCAACATCCCGAGCATCTACGTAGCCATTTACTCCATTGGTGTAAAATTTAAAACCTGAGGCTACCCGTCCAAATAAAGCTGCACTGCCAGCGCCCCAATCTCCGGCTCCCATAATAATACTAGGATTTACAATTACTGCATTAAGACCTTCTTCGATTCCTCGCCACACCTCCAACTCCGATAAATACTTGCTTTTGGCGTAAGCCGAATTATGCTTGCTTTCTACCCACTCATTGTTTTCGTTTATGCTATCGACACCCGGTTTCCGGCCCAAAGCAGCCACACTGCTTACATGCGCCAGTTTGCCAATTTTATTTGCCAAACAGCAGTTCACAACATTGGCGGTTACTTCAGTATTTTCATCAAGAAGGCGCTGAGCATCTTTGGGATCAAAAGACACCAATGCCGCGCAATGGTACACCTCATCAATACCCAATAAGGCATCGCCCAAGGCGGAAACATCCAGTAAATCCAATTGGACCCATTCTATGTTTTGCCAGGCGGCATGTACATCGGTCAGGTAATAAGAAAGAATTTTTCGTGTAAGATTCTGGCTCTTTTCATTACGATAGGTAGCGCGCACATGCTCACCCTCTTGTAAAAGTTTTACAATAAGATGTGCACCCAACATACCTGTTGCTCCTGTAACTAATACGGTTTTATTCAAGCCTTGATTTCATCTTTGATTAGGCATCGCGAAGTTATACTTTTGCGGCTGAGCCAAAGCTAAAAAACCCTGATGAAGAAAAATTTTGTAGAAGAGTTACGTTGGAGAGGGATGCTCCACGACATCATGCCCGGAACCGAAGAAATGCTTGAAAAAGAAATGGTCTCGGCCTATGTAGGTATCGATCCTACTGCCGACTCTTTACACATTGGTCATCTTGTGAGCGTAATGATGCTAAAGCATTTTCAGCGTGCTGGCCATCGCCCATTGGCTTTAATTGGTGGCGCCACAGGTATGATTGGTGACCCATCTGGCAAAAGCAAAGAGCGAAACTTATTGACAGAAGAAGATCTGCGCCACAATCAGGCTGCTATCCAGAAGCAACTGGAACGTTTTCTAGATTTTACTTCGGATGAGCCGAATGCTGCCAAGATGGTAAACAACTACGATTGGATGAAGGATTTTAGCTTTCTTGATTTTATTCGTGACATTGGCAAGCACCTTACTGTAAACTACATGATGGCTAAAGATTCTGTAAAAAAGCGCCTTACCAGCGAAGATGCCGAGGGAATGTCTTTTACAGAGTTTACTTATCAGTTGGTTCAGGGCTACGATTTTCTACACCTCTACAGAGAAATGAACTGCAAACTACAGATGGGCGGTTCGGATCAATGGGGGAATATCACCACCGGTACCGAGCTAATACGAAGAAAAGCGCAGGGGACAGCTTTTGCACTTACTTGCCCGCTTATTACCAAGGCTGACGGAACTAAGTTTGGAAAAACCGAAGAGGGAAATGTTTGGTTGGACAAAAAACTTACCAGCCCTTATAAGTTTTACCAGTTTTGGCTAAACACCTCTGATGAGGATGCTGAGCGCTACATCAAGATTTTTACCCTACTTGATGAAAAAGAAGTAAGCAGCTTGGTAAACCAACATAAAGAAGCACCACACGAGCGCAAACTTCAAAAGAAATTGGCCGATGAAATGACCATTATGGTGCACTCCGAGGAAGATTTGAAGAATGCTCTTATGGCTTCTGAAATACTATTTGGAAATGCCACCGAAGAATCTCTAAGAAACATAGACGGGGAAACTCTTGCTGACATTTTTTCGGGTGTACCTCAATTTGAAATTTCAGCTAATGATTTAGCCGAAGGAATCGAAATAATTGCCTTTGGTGCGCAAAACACACAAATCTTTAAATCTAATGGTGAGGCCAGAAAAATGATTCTGGCTAACGGTTTTAGTATCAATAAAAATAAGGTGACCCTAGAGAAAACCCTCACCCCTGCCGACTTGATAAGCGGACAATATATCCTAGCTCAAAAAGGAAAGAAAAACTATTTCTTAATAACTGTGACGTAAAAAATGTTTCAATTTTTGGAAAAGATTTGAAACCAATAAAAAATGACTAAATTTGTCATGATAAAAATAGTCATTGATGTTTGGTCAAAAAATTAATACCGCCCGTAAAAGCCAAAGGAAAAGCATAAAAGAACTTGCCCAGCAACTTGCCATAGATCCAAGTTTGCTGAGCAGAATAGAACGTGGTGAAAGAACCGCTACCAAAAACCAGGTACAGCAACTGTCCACTTGTTTAGACTTAAACTATACTGAATTACTGAAACTTTGGTTACAAGAAAAAGTAGAGGGAATGCTAACTGAATACCCTGAAATTGCGCAGGAGGTATTGATGGCCATGGAAACTCGTATAGAGTACTTAACGGGAAAACATGCATTGGAAACCCAATTAATTTCAGTAAAACTACAGAAGCAACTAGAGCGCATAAATGAATTGAAAAAACAATGGAGTTCTAAAAAACCTTCTCGTGGAACCCAATTGAGTAAACTTTACGAATCATTTGCCATTGAATACACGTATGAGAGTAACCGTATTGAGGGGAATACTTTTAGCCTTCAGGATACTTATTTGGTTATAAACCAAGGGCTTACAATCAGTGGAAAAAGTGTACAAGAACACTTGGAAGCCATAAACCATGATGAGGCAATTGAGTTTATTACCGACATGGCCACCAATAAAATTGAAATTACAGAGTATCGATTAAAGCAAATTCATCATCTGGTATTAAAAGGTATTGATAGAAAAAATGCAGGTGTGTACAGAACGGTTCCGGTACGAATAGGAGGCAGTAGCCATATGCCACCCGAGCCTTATTTACTAAGTAAAATGATGGAGGATCTTTTTCATTTTTATGAAACTGAAAAGAAAAGAATGCACCCGATATTGCTGGCTGCCGAAATGCACGAACGATTGGTAAGTATTCATCCTTTTATAGATGGAAATGGCCGGACGGCCCGCTTGCTTATGAATTTGATTCTATTGAAAAACGGCTATGAAATTGCTATTTTGAAAGGCAGTAATAGCGACCGCATGGAATACTACAAAGCATTGGAGGCCGTACAAAAGGACGCTAACCCAGAGCCTTTTCATCTGTTGGTTGCCAAAACTGTAAAAGAGAGCCTTGCAGCTCACCTTAAGATGGTTTAACAAATGGTAGCTTATACAATTACTGTAATAGGTTAGTCATTGTTTAATTAAAGGCCTATAAATGTGAATAGGAAATTCATCTTAAATAAAGTCCAGTTGAAAAGATATAGGGCTTACTATATTTTATTATTATCATCCTTTTCTAACGCCATCTTCTTTTGTTTTATGGCGAGCAAATTTACCCGATTGTCTGGTGTGCTATAAATTAACACTCTATCATAATAAAGCATAGCTTCTTCATATCTTGATGTTCTACGGAGCATTTCGGCAATCATATAACACGCTAAAGCGCTATCAGCGAGGTCTGAACACTGAAAAGAATAGTAAGAGGCCTTATAATACTTCATAGTCTTTAATTGAAATTCCTTTCGTAAGTCTTGTTTTTGAGAATGATATCTAAGCAGGTAACTACCTACCAAATAACAGGAGGCAATTTCAACATAGTCAGACGCAAGGATCTGTTTTACCTCTGCTGCTATCTGGCATTTCACTACTACATCAATATTTGTTGAATCATATTTTGATAAATGCTTTTGAAGTAATTTTTTATTCTTTCTGTTAAGATTGATTCTAAAATCTGCTAAGAACCCAGAGTAGTGACATTTTGGACAACTTTGGATTAAAGTCCCATAGTGACTTCCACTAGTGGCAATCATAAGATCAGCGTAACCATCGCCTGTTATAGTCATACTTCCAGTACCAGTGAACATAAACTTTCTGCCGTCTACAGGACACTTCACTTTTTCCCAATAAAAAGTATGGGCCTCGCAAAATGTGGATGCAACAAGGAAGAAGGCTATTATTAGAGAATGCTTTGTTTTCATTTTACTTAGTCACAGAGATATTAATTTTTCTCCTCCTACAAAGCAATAAACGTATACATGATTTCATCCTGAATAGCTTCTGCTTGGGCC
>JAUICR010000273.1 GCA_030427785.1 Bacteroidia bacterium
TTTTTCATCGCCATTTCTGTCTACTTTTACTACCACCTTGTCCCCAGGTCGTTTACGGCCTATTATTTCTTGCAGCTCACTACTTTTAGTTACCGTACGGTCGTCTACCGCAATAATGATATCACCTGTTTTTATACCTGCTTTTTCGGCAGCTCCATTTTCGCTTACACCTCCCACGTACACACCATTGCTTAGTTTTATTTCAAGTTGTTCGGCCAGCTTTGGGGTAATGTCAGAAATATTTACTCCAATAAAAGCTCGTTGTACGGTTCCAAACTCTAAAATGTCGCGCACCACTTTCTGCACGATATTAGACGGAACTGCAAATGAGTACCCTTCAAAAGATCCTGTGTGAGTAGAGATTGCGCTATTTATTCCGATAAGATTACCTTTTAGATTAACCAAGGCGCCTCCGCTATTTCCAGGGTTTACGGCAGCATCTGTTTGTATAAATGATTCGATGGCGGTTTGTCTATTTATCACACCAATGTTCCGGCTTTTGGCGCTTACAATTCCGGCTGTAACCGTAGAGGTCAAATTAAAAGGATTACCTACCGCTAATACCCACTCACCTAATCGCACTTCATCCGAATTACTGAATACTAAATAGGGTAATTCTTTATTCTCAGCATTTATTTTGATTAGGGCTATATCTGTAGTTGGGTCAGTGCCTACCACAGTGGCATCAAACACTTGTTGATTATTAAGGGTAACCTTTATGGTACTTGCTCGCTCAATCACATGATTATTGGTAACGATGTATCCGTCTTTAGAAACAATAACACCAGATCCTGATCCCATTTGCATGCGTGGAACGGATGATCGGGGAGTACCAAAGAAAAAATCTAAAGGGCTTTGTGGCTGATACACATTGGCTTCTACAGCGGTGGTAACGTGTACTACACTGTTCACTGATTTTTCTGCTGCCAAAGTAAAACTGTCCATTTGATCTTCAATCAAACCTGCAGGCCTACTAAAGCTTGGGTTAGTTTGAATAATTTGTTCAATTTTGGGCTGTTCAAAAAAGGTAGTGTACACACCTAAGGAGATTGCTGCTCCAAAAGCTGATACTAATAGTAATTTTGAAATATTTCTCATGGTTCTTAATCGTTTTAATTTGCACATTCAATTTTTCAATAACTGTTCCAATTCGTTCTGTATTGCCAAGCTGGCACTACCTTTAACAACACTTTAACGATTTAGTTTTTATGAAAATTCACTTTTATAAATACCAAGGAACGGGAAATGACTTTGTTATGATTGATGACAGAGGTCTAGAACCATTGGATTTATCTACGGAACAAGTTAATCAACTTTGCGATAGAAAATTTGGAATAGGAGCGGATGGGTTGATTTTGTTAAGACCATCAGAAGAATTTGATTTTGAAATGGTGTATTTCAACTCGGATGGCCGCCAAAGTAGCATGTGCGGAAACGGAGGTCGCTGTATTTTACAATTTGCTAATGACCTAGGACTTGTACAGGAATTATACACCTTTATGGCCATAGATGGTATGCACCAAGGTAAGGTAGGGGCAAAGGTAGTAAGCTTGCAAATGGTAGATGTAACAGAAATTGAGGAGAAAGAAAATGGCGATTTATTTTTGGATACCGGTTCACCACATTATGTTTCGTTCAAATCAAAAATGCCATCAGAAGGTTTTGTGAAGCAAGCCCTTGCCGTGCGCAATAGCCCTGAGTACAAATCTGATGGAGTAAATGTGAATTTTGTATGTCAGGTGGCTGAAGGTTTAGAAATGCGAACTTTTGAAAGGGGAGTAGAGGATGAAACCTTGAGTTGTGGAACTGGAGTAACAGCCGCAGCCATTGCCTCGCACTTTACAGGAAAAACAAAAAACACCAGCATAGATGTAAAAACGGCAGGCGGAAGTTTGAATCTGTCATTTGAAAGAAACGGAAATACCTACAGCAACATATGGCTTACGGGGCCAGCAAAGAAGGTATATAAAGGAGAAATAGAGTTAGCCTAATAATTATGAGTATGCTTGAAGGAGAATTAGTAAAACTACGAGCGGTAGAGCCTACAGATATAGAAGCCTTGCTGCGATGGGAGAATGATCCTAGCAATTGGTTTGTAGGTGGTACCGTAACTCCTTATAGCAAGCATGTACTGGTACAATACATAGCCAATGCTAAGCAAAGTATATATGAGGCTGGCCAATATCGCTTTATGATTGTTCGTAAAATGGATGGAAAGGCAATAGGTACTGTAGACTTGTTTGAATTTGATGCCTTTCATCGTAGGGCTGGCGTGGGAATCTTAATTGGTGAAGAAAGCGATAGAGGGCAAGGCTATGCCAAAGAAACCCTGGACTTGCTAAAAAATTACTGTTTTAATTTTTTGGATTGCAATCAGTTGTATTGCCATATAGCAGTAGATAATAAACCAAGCATCAAATTATTTAGTCAAGCCGGCTTTAAAGTAACGGGTACTATGCCGCAATGGCTAAGGGTAGGCGATACGTATATAGATCAGCTTCTTTTACAATTATTAAAAACAGATGTAGATGCGCACTAAAGCCATTTGGGTAGTGGTACTCATCAGTAGTTTAATTTTTGGGTTAGCACAGTGCTACGGTCCTACAGAAAACCCGAATGCATATGAAGTAGTAGCTTATCTCAATCACAATGATACTGTGAAGTACGTGGGGATAGAAACCTGTAAACAATGCCATTACGATATATACCAAAGCTTTGTTCACACCGGTATGGGGTCTTCTTTTGGCGTAGCTGATAGTACTAAAAGTGTAGCCCATATACACGAGCACAGTATTCTAGAAGATGTTTATCACAATTTAAATTATCATCCTTATTGGTTAGAGGATAGCCTTTATTTAGAAGAATTTCGCGTGGTAGGAAATGATACTACGTACAAAAAAACACAGCGAATAGATTATGTAATAGGTAGTGGTCAACATACTAACTCACATTTGTACGAAGTGAATGGATATCTATATCAAGCGCCATTTACCTGGTATGCACAAAAAGGTAAACTTGATTTCCCACCGGGTTTTGAGGACGGAAATAACACAAGGTTTTCGCGTAAAATAGGTTTGGAATGTAGCTCTTGCCATAATGCAATGCCTGAGCATTTTCAGGTGGGTTCTATTAACAAGTACAAAAAAATACCGGCAGCTATAGATTGTGAGCGGTGCCATGGGCCAGGCGAAGCACACGTAAAAAAAATACAGCGAGGAGATATTACAGATACTTCAAAGTATATAGATAATAGTATTGTGAACATTAAAAAGCTCCCAACCGAATTACAATTCGAGACATGTATGCGCTGCCATTTACAAGGGAATACTGTACTTGCCGAAGGAAAAACCTTTTTAGACTTTAAACCCGGAATGAAACTTAGTGAGGTGATGGACGTTTACCTGCCACGCTATAAGGGTGCCGAGGACCAGTTTATTATGGCTTCGCATGTAGATAGGTTTAAGCAGAGTAAATGCTTTATAGAAAGTGCTGCTACCTTCAATTGTACCTCATGTCACAACCCGCATGTATCTGTAAAGTTTACCAAGCAACAGCAATTCAACAACTCCTGTGCTAGCTGCCACCAAGGTGAGCCTAAGCATGAGTGTACCAATGAAGAAGCACTTTTGGCGGAAGCCAATTATAATTGTGTGAGTTGCCATATGCCTGCATCGGGCTCTATCGATATTCCGCATGTAAGTGTTCACGATCATAAAATTCAGATTCCTGAGCCTAAGATTGACATGAACAATTTTAAGGTGTTTCTGGGATTAGCAGCAATTAATAATGTGAATCCATCG
>JAUICR010000026.1 GCA_030427785.1 Bacteroidia bacterium
AGAACGGGGTACAATTTGTAATAAACCCCTATGATGAATTTGGATTGACCCGAGCAGTATGGCTACAAGAGAAACAAGGAGCAACCGTAACGGTAATAAATGTAGGTAGAGCAGAAACAGAACCCACTTTGCGCAAAGCATTGGCCATAGGCGCTAATGATGCTATACGCATAGATGCTGATCCTACAGATGGTTTTTACGTAGCACAGCAAATTGCGGCAGTTGCCAAAGAAAATAATTACGACCTAATAATAGCGGGTAGAGAATCTATTGATTACAACGGTGGTCAAGTGCCAGGTATGTTGGCAGCTATTTTAAATCAACCATTTATCAATGCCTGCGTAGGTTTGGAGGTAGAAGGTGATACCGCTAATTTGGTAAGAGAGATAGACGGTGGAAAGGAGAAAATCACAGCAAAACTACCTCTTGTAATAGGTGGCCAAAAAGGATTGGTAGAAGAAAAAGACCTTAAGATTCCTAATATGCGTGGTATAATGCAAGCACGTACTAAGCCATTGACAGTGCGCCCTGCTACTGATGCTGCCAGCAGAACTACGGTTGGGTCTTTTGAGAAGCCAGCTCCAAAGAGTGCCGTGAAAATGATAGATGCTGATAATATGGATGAGCTTGTAAGCTTGTTGCATAACGAAGCCAAAGTAATTTAATCCATCACCCAAAAAAGAAAAGAACATGTCAGTAATAGTATATCTAGAGAACTGGGAAGGAAAATTTAAGAAGAACACCTTTGAGGCTGCACAGTATGCTGCTAAAACTGCCGCCATGATGGGCACCGAAGCAATAGGTGTAACTTTTGGCGATTTGCAAGATGATGCAAGCCAGCTAGGAAAATATGGTTTATCGAAAGTGGTAAACCTGAAAGGCGGAGATTTTACAGAGTTTAATAATTATAAGCTAGCCGCAGCGCTAAAAGATGTAGCTGCTCAAAATGGTGGTGATACTTATATAGTAAGCGGAACTTTTAACGGAAAGGCTGTAGCACCCGTTTTGGCTGTAATGACTGAAGCCGGTTTGATTACCAATGTAACGGAATTGCCAAGTTCTGTAGCGCCACTTAGCGTAAAAAGAAGTGTATTCTCAAGCAAAGGTTTTGTGAGCTATAGCACAGATGCTGCAAATAAGATTGTAGTTTTTATTCCTAATGCTGTAGGTGTAGAAGAAGGCGAAGGAAGTGCAGAAGTGATAGAAGGAAGCGTAAGTATTGGTGATGTTCCTCAAACTTCGGTAACGGAAACCGATAGAGTGAAAGGAAAAATTCCATTGCCTGAAGCAGAAAGAGTAGTGTCAGGTGGTAGAGGTATGAAAGGCCCCGAAAACTGGGGAATGCTAGAAGAGCTTGCAGATTTGCTAGATGCAGGAACAGCCTGTTCAAAACCAGTTTCGGATATGGGCTGGAGACCACACACTGAGCACGTAGGTCAAACAGGAATCGCGATAAATCCCGACCTTTATATTGCCGTAGGAATTTCTGGAGCAATACAGCACCTTGCGGGTGTTAGCAATTCTAAAGTAATTGTAGTGATCAATAGCGATGCTGAAGCGCCTTTCTTTAAGGCGGCAGATTATGGAGTAGTGGGAGATGCATTTGATGTAATTCCTAAACTTACGGCAGCTGTTAAAAAGTTCAAGGCATAGAATAAATGGATAGAGTTCGTCTGTACATAAAAGGATTATCATATAGCCAGACCCAATCTGGAGCTTATGCGCTGGTGCTGGGCGAGGAGGATGGTGAGCGCAGATTACCCATCATCATTGGTGGCTTTGAAGCACAATCTATTGCTATTGCTCTGGAAAAAGGAGTGAATCCGCCTAGGCCTTTGACACATGACTTATTCAAGAGTTTTGCAGACAGCTTTGATATTAAGCTCAAAGAAGTAATAATTCATAAACTACAGGATGGAGTATTTTTCTCCATCCTGGTTTGTGACCTTAATGGCGAGGAAAAAATATTGGATGCCCGCACTTCAGATGCTGTGGCTCTTTCTATTCGCTTCGATTGCCCAGTATATACTTATAAGGAAATTTTAGATAAAGCCGGAATCATTCTTAAAGAAAGCAAGGGCTCAGCAAAGGCCGTAGGGGCCGCTCCTAAAAAACCAGAACTAGAAGCTAGTACTTCAAAAAAATCTCCGGGTTCTGATTTAACCTCGGTAAGTATAGACGGCCTGCACAGAATGATGGATGAGGCAGTAAAAAACGAAGACTACGAAGCTGCAGCTCGCATCCGTGATGAGATAGATAAAAGGAATGCTAATTAGTAGTTAGATGTTAGAATTGAGATTTTAGATATGAGAATCTGTGCTACTCATAATGCCCAATCCCCTCAAAAACATCAGCCACTTTTATTGTTAGTTCAGGAAACTGCTGTGGCGAAATGAGTTCTTCGGCAAAAGCTGCCCGTTGAATTTCATATTTCTCTTGTTTCAAAATATTGCGAATCACACATTTATTGAAAGGGTCTACAATCCAATATTCAGCCACCCCATATTCTTCATAAAGTGAAAACTTATCGGTAAAGTCTTTTTTTGCAGTAGCGGGAGATAAGATTTCCAGAACAAAATCAGGAGAGCCAATGCAGCCTTGCTTTTGAATTTTAGCTGGATCACAAATAATACATAAGTCCGGTTCGAGGATTACTTTGGTTTCTTTCCAATCTTCACCTTCCTTAATTAAGAATACATCAATCGGTGAATTGAAAGCTTCACATTTTTGGCCTTCTTGGAAGTAATTGAAAAACACCCGAGATAATTTCCGGCTGATACGCTGATGGTTGGCACTTGGGGCTGGGCTCATTTTATGCGCCACCCCATGAATGAGTTCGTAAAGCCCTTCAAAAGTCCAATCCAGATAATCGCGTGCGGTATAGCTGCGGCTATAGTCCGGTTCCTTCAAAACATCTACTTCTTGTTTTTCTGATTTGTAATCAGTCATCACTAGTTTATTTGTGGCAACTTTTAAAGATAATTGAAATTATCATTTTGGAAAATTCACTGTGGCTTATCTTTATCCAAAATCCTTATTTTCGCGCGTTTACGAGCAGATGAGCCAAACTAAATTCTACTTCCTTTTCCTTTTACTAGCTACGAGCTTTTTGGGTTTTGCCCAAAATGATTTGGCTCATAAATGGCATTTTGAGAAGATAGCAAACCAGTACGATAGTAGTGTGGTGGCGGTAGACTCGGCCGACTATTTTTGGCTGAAGCCAGACTCTAGTTTTGAATACAGCTTAAAGGCGAAAAACAATCTGTTTGCTGCAGGAACATGGCAGGAGCGAAACGATACCCTGGTTCTTAATTATGCGGAACCTACTGATACCACCCGATATTACTACCTGGAAGAAGCAAATGATAGTGTTCTCACATTTTCAGAAAATGGAATTCATTATTATTTTTTAAGAGAGATAAATGTTCCAGCGAATGCTGCCATTAGTGCCATTAATTATGATTTTGGATCAACCGATATTAGCCTCTATGCCATTGCACGTGGTATTCTTGGATTATCCGTATTGGTGCTTATAGGCTTCTTGTTTTCGTCAAAAAGAAAAAGCATTAACTGGACATTGGTATTGAAAGGGATAGTAATGCAAGTGATTTTTGCATTAGCTATACTAAAGGTTCAATGGGTGGTGGTAATATTCGAAAAGCTGAGTGAGATGTTTGTTATTCTACTTAGCTATACCAGAGAAGGTGCCATCTTTCTGTTTGGCTCTTTAGTATCCGATACCCAGAGTTTAGGATTTATTTTCGCTTTTCAGGTGTTGCCCACAGTTATTTTCTTTTCTGCAATTACCAGTCTCCTTTTTTATTGGGGGATTCTTCAAAAAATCGTGTACGCTTTTGCATGGGTGATGAAACGCACAATGAAGCTGAGTGGTGCTGAAAGCCTTGCGGCAGCAGGAAACATTTTTTTAGGGCAAACTGAAGCACCGCTTTTGGTGAAACCGTATATCCACAAAATGACTAAGTCAGAACTATTATGCCTAATGAGCGGTGGTATGGCTACCATTGCCGGTGGTGTATTGGCGGCCTATATCGGTTTTTTGGGGGTAGATGCTAATGGTCAGCCTGACTTGGATTTGCAGGTATTTTTTGCAAAACAATTGTTGGCGGCCTCGGTAATGAGTGCTCCGGCAGCCATTGTGGCGGCCAAGCTCTTGCTACCCGAAACAGAAAAGTTTAGTGATGACATGAGGATTGAGAAGAGTAAAATTGGGAGTAACCCTTTGGAGGCTCTTAGCAATGGAACAACAGATGGCCTAAAGTTGGCGGTAAATGTTGGTGCTATGCTACTCGTTTTTTTGGCGGTAATAGCATTGGCAAATGGTGTTTTTGGATGGATGGGTGATCCGCATCAATTGGTGGTAAATGGAGCGATTTGGATTGATTATAAGGGGTTTAATGATGTAATAGCTTCTATCTCAAATGGTAGATATACAGAGTTTTCATTGCAATTTATTTTGGGTTATACCCTGGCGCCTATTACCTGGCTTATGGGGGTAGATACACGCGATATGGTACTGGTGGGGCAGTTGCTAGGTGAGAAAACTATTCTGAACGAATTTGTAGCCTATGTTTCTTTGGGTGATATGAAAATGGAAGGACAGTTTTCTAGCGCCAAATCCATTGTGATTGCTACTTATATTCTTTGTGGGTTTTCAAATTTTGCAAGTATCGGAATCCAAATTGGAGGAATCGGTTCTTTGGCTCCTTCGCGTAAGGGTGACTTGTCTAAACTTGGTTTTAAAGCATTGATAGGAGGTACCCTTGCTTCGCTATTTACTGCTGTGATTGTGGGGATGCTGATTTAGACGGAAGCCCGAAGCCCGAAGCCCGAAGAAAGACCGTAGATTGAGAAAGCTGTTTGCCTACTCACTGTTCACCGCTCACTGTCTCCAAATACTCCTCGCTCAATTCCTGAAACAATTTCAGTGTTTGTTCTTTGTTAGAAAGGCTAAAATACACGTCCATAGTTGAGGTGGTGTAATGGATAAATTGTTGATCATCGTTTTTGATAACCCGCACCATAGCTTGGTCAGATGTACGGATGAAGTTTCCTTTTTTTACCAGTCCTAATGAAAAGCCTCCAGTGCCGCCAAGTTCGGGTAGAGCTGTAACTAGTTCTAAAGATTCAAAGTCGCTAACTTTAGTTTCAAGTCCGCCAGCACCATTTATTTCAAGTGTGCCTTCTTTCAGTTCTACCGTATTATCCATAAAGGCTTTGCTCAAAAAGAAAAACGAAGGCATTAGGACGATGAGAAGTAGAAAAACTTTTTTCCAGTTTTGCATGGCAAATAATTTAGCTGCCAAAGGTAGAGATTGACCTTTGAGAATTTGAATCTGTGCAAAGATTGTTTAGAACTAGAAGCTTAATTTTTCGATTAGCAGATGGCAGGGATTTATCTTTGACTTTTTAGGAAAATACTATGAAGCAGTACCACGATTTGATGAAGCACGTAATGCAAAATGGCGTGCAAAAGGGTGATAGAACCGGGACGGGAACCCTATCGGTGTTCGGATATCAGATGAGGTTTGACCTGGAGGAAGGATTTCCTCTGGTGACTACCAAAAAGGTGCATCTTAAGTCGATTATTCATGAGTTGCTTTGGTTTTTGCAAGGCGATACCAACATTCGATATTTGGTACAAAACGGAGTAAACATTTGGAACGAATGGCCATTTCAGAATTACCTGAATGAAACAGGGCAGGCTGAGCAGTTTCCAAAATATTCGGATGCCTGGAAGGATGAGCTTAAAACATTTAAGCAGCAAGTAATGGATGATGCTGATTTTGCTGCAAAATGGGGTGAGCTAGGTCCTGTATATGGCAGGCAATGGCGGAACTTTGAAGGGGTAGATCAAATCACTCAGCTTATTGAAGACATTAAAAATAAGCCCGATTCACGAAGGTTGTTGGTTTCGGCCTGGAATCCTAAAGATGTGCCTGTAATGGCAAAGTCAGGATTGCCGCCTTGCCATACGATGTTTCAGTTTTATGTGAGTCCTCCTGCCCCCCAAAGTGGAGGGAGAGGCAAGTTGAGTTGCCAGCTTTATCAACGCAGCGCAGATATATTTTTGGGAGTGCCATTCAATATTGCTTCTTACGCATTGCTTACCATGATGATTGCTCAGGTGTGTGATTTGGGTTATGGAGATTTTGTTCACACTTTTGGTGATGCCCACTTATACTCCAATCATATGGAGCAAACCAAAGAACAGCTAAGTAGAGAATTACATTCTTTACCAGAAATGAAAATTAATCCTGATGTAAAGAGTATTTTCGACTTTAAAATCGAAGACTTTGAATTGTTAAACTATAATCCACACCCGGCTATAAAAGCTCCGGTGGCGGTGTAAATTAAAGAAATGCGTATCTACTCTCAACTCCTGTTTTTTTTGGCAGCATTGTTTTTATCTGCTTCGCTGCATTCGCAATCCTTAAGTTTTAAATCATGTGCTGATGACCCTGAAAAGGACATCTGCAACGTTCTTGGAGAAAGAAATTACAGATTAAAATTTCAAGAGATATCTGAAAAGTTGCTTGGATGTGCCGTAAACGATAGCGTATCTTTTGAGTTTGAGGTGAACGAAAAAGGGATTTTAAAGATTAAAAATTATTTCTTCATGATTACCCAGTATGATATGAAGAAATTTGCGCAATACTTTGTGGACTTAGGTTCAGCACTGCTTCCTAATCAACCAGGTGAGAGTTACACATGGAGTTTTTCGTTAGAGATACCCACGGAGCTTCAATCGTACAAATTGTACAGCGAAATGGAAAATCCGCCTCTGACAACGCTTTGTAAAGACATGAATGAAAAGGGTCAAAAAGCTTGTTTTAGGTACTTATTTACAAACGCTCAATACTTCTATAAGAACTCAAATGGCAATGAAGATATATCCGTACGCTACTTTATCAAGAAGGGAAAAGTAGTGGCTATTGACTTTAATGAAGTTCCGCTTTCCGACAAGATTCAGAATAGCCTGGTGGACGCGGTAAATGAGCAATTCGAACTGTATACCACCGAAAATACTTGGCTTGATACCGAAGGATTTTATATTGATTATGAAAGATATTTTAGAGGAGATAGTATCGAGCGAAGGGAGCATGCAAATAAGAAGCTAGAGTATTTCATTACGTTTCCTCAAAAGGAATACTATCTACAGGAATTACTTGACTATACCGGTACCTATTATTTTAAGTCAAGAGATGAGGGAAATGAATTTCTTTTAAATGGTTTGATTTCCGCTGGATACGGAAATTCGGAGATGGTACAAGTGGGTAGAATCAAATTATCGGTAGATAGCTTAAGGTCTTACAAGTACACTGAAGGTGATACAGATCACAAATTATTAAATTTTGCAGAGGTAGAATCTGTTCCTGTTTTTAAGGGATGTAAGAAAGGTGAAACGAATGTGGAAAAGAGAAACTGCTTTCAAAATGAATTGCTTAGACATGTGTCAAAAACATTCGTTTATCCAGAAGAGGCAAGAATGAAAAATATTCAGGGAAAAGTATATGTAGCTTTTGTTGTAGAAAAGGATGGCTCTTTTGATCAGATAGATATCGTGAGAGGAACAAATGTTTTATTGGATATCGAAGCAATCAGAGTGGTGTCAGAGATTGAAGATTGTGATCGTCCTGCCATAAATAAAGGGGAGCCCGTACGAATGAGTTTTGTACTTCCTATTAATGCAAAACTTCAATAATTAGTTTACGCTATGAATGTTACTCTTATTGCCGCAATGGCGCAAAATCGTGTAATAGGTAAAGACAATGATTTGATTTGGCATTTGCCAGATGACCTCAAGCATTTTAAAAACCTTACCAAGGGACATCATGTTATAATGGGTAGGAAAACATACGAGAGTATGATGCGCCCATTGCCTAATCGTGTTAATATCGTGATTAGCAGAAATGCTGATTACAAAGCTGATGGCTGCATAGTGGTTACTAGTTTGACCGAAGCCATACGCAAAGCAGAAGGAGATAGTCAGCCATTTATTATTGGCGGTGGAAATATCTATAAACAATCGCTGGATATAGCAAGTGCCATTGAGCTCACTGTTGTCAATGCCGATTTTGAGGGCGATACTTATTTTCCGGAGTTTGACGAAAGCGAATGGAAATTAGTTTCAAAAGAACATCACCCAAAGGATGAAAAGCACGAAGCTAGCTTTGATTTTTTGAGGTATGAAAAAGTGTGATTTAGTCTTTTTTTATCCTCAGTATTCTTATAAAAGCACGGATTTCATTACCAAGTGTCTTTGTAGTGAAGTTTTTGAACGAGATATTATTCGTCAGTTTTATAGCTACATGAGCAATCTTAATCTTGTTTTTTACAGCTAGGTAGGCAAATTCAAAATCTGAAATAAATCCGTTGGTTTTGGTTTCCAAATAAATGGATTTACCATTTTGGTTTAGACCTTTTAACCCCGCTTGGGTATCTCCAACATCTCGCAGGAGAAGTAATCTACTAAGAAGATTAAAAGATCTAGAAATGACTCTTCTTCCAAAGGGTAGAGATTGATAGTATGAGTTTATGCGTTTGCCGAAAACAATATCAAGACCAGAGTTTAATCCTTGGTACACCCTGGCCATACTTTCATTATCAAAAGGAAAATCCACGTCTGTAAGCAGTATGCAATCTGATTTGCTTTTTTCTAGGCCAGCTCGCAGTGCATATCCTTTTCCCATGTTTTTTTCCAATCGCACTATTTGAAGCCTATCACTTTGGCTTTTTAATTCTGCTTCGTATGCATTAGTTGGATTTGTGCTGCTACCATCGTCTACCAGAATTAAATGGATCTGGGCATCAATAATTAGCTCAAGTTCCATTACTCTAATTAATAGATTTTGAACCCAGCCAGAAGTGGGGTTATAAAAAGGAATGACTATTTCTAAAATCAAAGCAATATGGATTTGATATTTGCGCTAGCTGTGCGTAACATTAACTCTTTGTGGGGATTTTTTGTAAACTTGGCTAAAAATAGGATATAGCTTTGTCGTGGTCTAATTCAGGGCTGCAATTTCCACCTTATGATAAAATATTTTTGGTTTTGGGCTCTTATAGTTTCAGCATTGTTTTCAGTGGAGATTGTGTTTTTTATCGAAAAATTTCAACCAGACATACTTGTGGGAGATCATTGGGGGTATTATACACCACTGTTTTCGGATGCAAGTTTATGGGAGGGATTCACCTACCAACAAGGGAGTCATTTTTTAGGGTTAGGTTTTATTATGTCAAAAATAATGGGGCCTATTTTCAACTATTCAGTAATAGGAGAGTCTTTCTTAGTTTGGATAATAATGCTAGTAAATTTGGTTCTTGCATTAACACTGAAAAAGCGAATGTTTGGAGAATTGGTATTTATTGACTTACTGATAATTCCCATTTTCTTATACACAGGTTACTCTGAGATTTACACATTATTGGCTTATTCACCTGTGGTTGCATTTCCACTTTGCAGTATATTGTTGCTAGGCCATCTTGCGCTAGAAAAGAATGTGAATAAGAAGGCGCTATACCTCTCGATATTATTCTTCTTTTCCATATTTACTGGTTATGGATTTATTACTGCAGGGCTTATTTTAGTTTATACGATTTACCTTCTATATTCTCACAGACGTCACAATTGGCTGATGATTTCGTTCGTCCTACAGCTTGTGTTTTTATCCAGTTTTATTTTGTTATATCGAGTGCCGAAGGCTTCTATTTGCGTGCTGCAAAACCAAACGCCACCTTATTTTGAATACGGTGCCACGCTGTTTTTAAATTTCTTTGATGGCGAATTAAGAAAGCGAGATATTGTGATTATTGGTTTAGGGCTTTTGTTTCCATTAGTTTTCGTTTTGAAAAACATCAAAAGTCAAAAACATAATTTCCTGCCATTAGTTCCACTGGTGCTTTTTTCTGGAGGTTACTTTGTTTTAAACTGTTTTAGTAGAGCCTGCATGGGTGTTGAGTCTGCGGTAGCTCCTAGGTATTCAGTATTTCTCATTCCAGCTTTTGTGGGGTATTACTTTTTTCTAAGCTTTTATTTAGATCTAAAATCGAGGAAAGGATTTCTCGTAGCGTGTTTTATGTTTAGCTCCATTTACTTTTTGAGGTATGAGCAGCATTCATTACTCTATGCAAGGATGCAAGCTAAAAAGGAGATAATCGAAAATTGGGTGAATTGTTATGAGTTGAATCGCAATTCTGAGGATTGTTTTGGTGAGGACATGCAAGTGCCCTTTTCAGAAAATCAATACTCAAAAATCGAATATTTTATGAGCAAATACGATCAACTAAAAACTGGGGATGAAATGAAATAAGATTGCCCTGCATCCCAACCCTAAAAAGGTTGATCTACAGGGCAAACTAAATTTTCTGAAAGAAAACGAACTAAATATTTTCCGTCCTTAGGACACGGCTTTTAATTCGTTCAAAGACATTTTCTTCATTTTTACAGTAGCATATTCCAAATCTACCACAAGCGAGTTTTCATGCTCCTCACTTGGTAAATCAAACATGGCATCGGTAAGTATAGTCTCGATGATAGAGCGCAGTCCGCGCGCTCCTAACTTGAATTCCACAGCTCTTTCTACCACATAATCCAATGCCTCCTCTTTAAAGGTAAGCTCCACACCATCCAATTCTAGCAACTTGGTGTATTGTTTAATGATGGCATTCTTCGGCTCTGTCAAGATGTTTTTCAATGAAGCGCTATCCAAAGGATTTAGGTGTGCCAGTACAGGTATTCTACCAATAAGCTCCGGTATTAATCCAAAGGACTTTAAATCCTGTGGAGCAATATGCTTAAGCATATTAGTAGCGTTTACAGCCTCACGATCTTTCGAGTTGTGAAAACCTACCGAGCGTGTATTTAGTCTGGTAGCAATATGTCTTGTAATGCCATCAAAAGCACCACCTGCTACAAACAATATATTACTCGTGTCTACCTCTATAAATTTCTGATCAGGGTGCTTTCGTCCACCTTGTGGTGGTACATTTACCTTGGCACCTTCCAGTAATTTTAGTAATGCCTGCTGCACACCTTCACCACTTACATCACGTGTGATAGATGGATTATCGCTCTTACGAGAAATCTTATCTATTTCGTCAATAAAGATGATGCCTCTTTCGGCTGATTTCAAATCGTAATTAGCAGCTTGCAATAGGCGTGTCAAAATACTTTCAACATCTTCACCCACATATCCAGCCTCGGTAAGCACAGTAGCATCTACTATAGTAAACGGCACATTGAGCATACGAGCTATTGTTCTGGCCAACAGTGTTTTTCCGGTACCGGTTTCGCCCACCAAAAGGATATTGGATTTTTCAATCTCTACATCCTCTGTGGCATTAGCATTCATCAAGCGCTTGTAATGATTGTATACGGCTACAGAAAGCACCTTTTTTGCTTCGTTCTGCCCAATCACGTATTGATCCAGAAATTCATGAATCTCACGAGGCTTAATAAGTTTCAAAGATTTGCTAAGCTCTTTTTTCTCTTTTACATCCAACTCCTCGGCTACTATGCCATGAGCCTGACGTATGCAATGATCACAAATGTGGCCGTTGATACCTGCTATTAATACAGCGGTATCTTTTTTATCTCGTCCACAAAAGGAGCAGCTTAAATTTTCTTTTTTGTTACTCATAGTTAAATATAGGTGGCAAAAATACGAAATCAGTAAGTTTATGATTACCAACTAATTTCGCTTAAATATTTATTGAGCTTAACCTTGGTTAGTTCTCTTGTTTTCTAGTACTTCATCTATCATACCGTAAGCCTTAGCTTCTTCGGCACGCATCCAGTAGTCACGGTCACTGTCTACTTCTACTTTTTCAAATGCCTGACCAGAGTGCTTAGAGATAATCTGATAAAGTTCTTCCTTCATCTTCAGTATTTCTTTAAGCGTGATTTCCATATCGCTAGCTTGACCTTGCGCTCCACCCATAGGCTGGTGTATCATTACACGGCTGTGTTTTAAGGCCGATCTTTTGCCATCAGCTCCTGCACATAACAGCACCGCACCCATTGATGCGGCCATGCCTGTACATATAGTGGCAACATCAGGGCCCACTAGCTGCATAGTGTCATATATACCTAGCCCGGCATGTACACCACCTCCAGGGCTATTCAGATAAATCTGGATGTCTTTCTTAGAATCAACAGACTCTAAAAACAGAAGCTGAGCTTGAACAATATTGGCAACTTGATCATTAATACCGGTTCCTAAAAAGATAATGCGATCCATCATCAATCTTGAGAAAACGTCCATTTGAGCTACATTCAGTTGACGCTCCTCTATGATATAAGGAGTGAGTGATGACTGGAGGTAATTGCCCACGTGCATAGAGTTCATGCCGTGATGTTTAGTAGCATATTTTTTAAATTCTTTTCCAAAATCCATATTGAAATTGTATTGAGATAAATTATTGACGAGTATATAAAAAAACGAATGGCTCGACAAGTATCGAGCCATTTCAAATTTATGACAAAAGAGCAGATACTACATGTTGACTAATTAAAACCACATTATTTATTAATCAGTTTTACAAAATCGTCAAATGTTGTTTCCTTCTCCTGAAGTTTAAAGGTGTTTTTATAATAGGCTAAAAGCTTTTCGCTAAACAATTGGTCTGTTACGCGCTGGCCTTCCTCTTTATTTTCAAGCACGCTTTTGGCAATGTTTTCAAGCTGATCAGCTGGTGGCTGCTGCCCATATTGCATCATTTGGCGCACTACAAGTTGCTTAGTGTAGTCGATTAGTTCCTCTTGAGTTACCTCAATTTTTTCATCTTTTACAATCTTATTTTCTACAAGCTGCCACTTCATGCTATCCTTCATTTCAGGATATTCTTTTTCTACCTGCTCAGCTGTTACTTCGCGCTCAGGTGACGTAAGCATCCATTTCTTAAGAAATTCATTGGGCAAGTCAAATTTGCTCTTTTCTAAAACAACCTTTCTAATATCATTTAAAAACTGACGGTCGCTTTCGCCTACAAACATTTGTTCAGCCTCCGTTTTTATGCGCGCTCTAAATTCTTTTTCGTTGGCAATTTCGCCTTCGCCAAAAACTTTGTCAAAAAGCTCTTGGTTAATTTCAGCAGCTTCTACCTTGCTTATTTCATTTACTGTAAAATCAAATAAGCCCGTAGAATTTTTAATTTGATCTTCGGTCAATCCAAAAGCATTAGCGGCATTAAAGTCTTTTTCAAACGCCTTGTTGATGTCAATCACCAGATTGTCACCTACCTTCATCCCCATAAGGGCTTTGCTGGTTTTTTTATCGGCTACTATTTCAGTGCCAAAGGTTCCATTGCTTTCTACACCCTCAGCCACAATGCTCCCATCTTTGGTACATTCTTTTAAAGAAACTTTAAGTATGCAAGATTCTTCCACAGTTTTGGGAGTACTCATTTTACCAAATCTCTTTGCATAATCGTCAACATAACGATCTAGCATTTTCTTATCAGCTACTATTTTGTAGTAAGGTACTTTGGTTTTGTCATTCAGCTTAAGATCAATCTCTGGAGCTAAGCCAATTTCAAAGTCAAAGGCAAAATCGGTTTGGGTATCCCAGTCGATATCGTCTTGCGCCACGGGAATCGGATTGCCTAGTATATCAAGCTTTTGCTCTCTGATATAGTCGCCTATAGCGTGCTGAAGGATATGATTCACTTCATCAATTAACACAGCCTTGCCGTACTGCTTCTTAATCATTCCCATCGGAATTTTTCCTGGCCTAAACCCTGGAATTTTAGCATTTTTTCGATAGTCGCCTAAAACTTTGTTTACCTTGGCTTGATAATCGTCTTGACTAATGTTAACGGTGAGTACCGCATTTAAATCACCTGTACTCGTGGAAGTTACATTCATTTTAATTGGATTTTACCCTAAAAATTTTGGACGGCAAATATATTTAAATTCTCTGCAACCGAGTTCATTACGCCTTAAACAATTCCTGTTTTCTTTTTTTGCCTACTTTAGTCAGCACTAAAAAACTATCCATTGAAAAAATCATTAACCCTTTTGCTTTTTTGTTTTGTTTCTATCGGTGTAATTTATGCTCAAGATAAATTCTCGGGGCACATTTATGGCGCCTACTTTTTACCACAAAACGACTTTACTAAATCGGACTACGTAGGTTACAAGAGAAATTTAGGACTTGGCATTGGAATAGGTCGGCAGGTAGGCAATGCCTTTAGATTGCGACTAGATGCTGCTACCGGGATAATGAATGGAAATAATAATGTGAATTATTATGAAACTACCTTATACGAAGGTCAGTTGGGTGTTGATATCAATATTTTGAAACTGATAAATAAGAATTACGATGGCATAAAGCTAAATGCTCAAACTGGGGTGGGGATGATGATGTATTATGCACGCCTGTACGACCGAGTGTCAGGAGCAAAAGTGGTGGAGTCGCCAGTGCGTGATGTACGATCATTTTCTCCCAACGCAATTTTTACCTATGGATTAAATATAGGTGTTCCTATTACCGATAAATTGGATTTTAATTTTGGGGTAACCAATAGAGTGGTGGATAATGTAGATTGGATGGATGGCCAGAAAAGCGGAGATCATTCTGATAAATATGGTATGATACAGGTAGGCTTGGTGTACTACCTTAAAAATGATAGAACCCCGGGTACTACCGAGGTAGATACCAACCGCTACAAGTATTTGGTAGCCGCCCATGACACGCTTAAGGTGGTGAAAGTGCGAGAAGAGCAGGTAGAACAAGAGCTAGCTACAGCAGTAATAGACAATCAAGAAAAAGCATCACGAATTATTGTTCTGGAAAGAAGGATAGATTCTATTCAGTCAGGCTTAATAGCCAATGTAGATACCAGTATAGTAGTGCCACCTGCAGCAGGTGCTGATGCTGATGCTTTGCTTGCTACCCAAATGTATAGGGTGGTGGTGTGTAGTATGCCAAGCAAGCAGCTTGCGCAGCGATGGATAGATAAGACCAATCTGGATAAATCTGAAATGATTATTGCCTACATACCTGAGCTGGATACCTATCGTGTGGTGTACAAATCATTTGCTACTTATCCCGCGGCTCGAAAAGAACTTCTGAAAATAAAATCAGAAGTACGAGATGCCTGGGTAGTTCAGTTCTAGGGCAGATATTCTTTCTCGTTTTTTTACCTGTTGTATGGGCTAAATACTTAATTTTAAGTCTTTAACCAAACAACATTTCCATGGCTCAAAAGAAGTTCAGACTTGGTATTAGCATGGCAGGGGCTGTGTCAGCCGGTGCGTATACGGCAGGCGTGATGGATTACCTAATTGAGGTGCTAGAAAAGTGGGAAACTGCTAAAGCAAAAAATAGAGAGGTGGGTTCAGATTCGGCAGAATTTGATTCTACTGTTCCTATGCACGATGTGGAAATAGATGTGTTGAGCGGTGCATCAGCTGGAGGGATGACGGCCGTGATTGCAGCCGCAGGTCTTCAGCAAAATTTTGCACCTGTAAAACCTCAAGACCGAAATAATCAAGATTTAAAATCAAAAAATCCATTTTATAATACGTGGGTAAATCTAACCCGCGATGATATGCTGGTAGACCTTTTTGATAATGGAGATATCAAAAAAGGAGAGGGGGTAATTTCTTTACTCAATTCTTCTTTTAAGGAAAAAATAGCAGAAAGGGTTATTCAGCCAAGTGCTAAGGCTGCGTATGCACGCCCTTATATAGCCGAAAGGATGGAGGTAATAGTTTCACTGAGTAATCTAAACGGTATTCCATTCGATATAGGATTTAAAGGGAATGCTGAAAAAACCAATTTATATAGAACTACTTCACATAGAGATTATGCCCATTTCGTGCTAAATGCCTCGTATAAGAATGATGGTAGAATGCCAATTTCATTTTCTGAAGGTACTCACCTTGATGTGCTGAGGCAATCAGCTATGGCTACAGGTGCTTTTCCTATAGGATTGGCGGCTAGAAGGATTACCCGAGAAAGTAAGTTTCTATCGGATAACCCCTATATCAATCCATTGTATGGCGAGCCTTCTTACCGCCTTAGTATTGCCGATAGGTACGAAACACTCAACTCGGATGGAGGATTATTAAATAATGAACCATTTGATCTGACCTATCAAATATTGATGGACAAAACCAAACAATCTAAAAAGGCCAGTGAGGATCACAATAAATTTATGAGTACGGTTTTAATGGTAGATCCATTTCCTAGTGAGCCTGAAAATTTGGAAAGTACCAAAACAAAAAAACTAAATGCAGGCGTGCTTAGTGTGGTGGGTTTGTTGGTAAATACCATGAGAAGCGAGCTTTCATTTAAGCGTGAGTCATTAGAAGTGGCCTACAGCGATGACAACTATTCTCGATTTTTAGTTTCGCCCAAAAGAACAGGGGTAGGTGGTTTTGATTACCAGGGTAATATGGCCATTGCTTGTGGGAGTTTGGGTGGATTTGGGGGATTTTTCGAAAAGAGTTTTCGGGAGCATGACTTTTATCTGGGTCGTAGAAATGCCCAATACTTTTTGCGAAAACATTTTGCCATACCAGCCGATAGTGCAAATCCCATTATCATGGCAGGCTATAGCGATGAAGCCAAAGATAGATTTGAGATAAAAACCAGACGCGGAAAAACCTTTATACCTATTATCCCTGATTTGGCTTACGATAAGAATGATATTTCTAAAAATAGCGAACCGCTAGATCCATCGCAGTGGCCTAAGTTTCCGGCAAGTAAGTTTAAAGAAATTGAAAAGCCCATTGTAAAAAGACTGCAGCTTGTAATTTTAGAATTAGCAAATCTTTCAGGACTGTTTAGGGCCCTGGGATGGGTGGGAATTCAGATTTTTAAAAAGAAAATCAGCACCCTTTTATTGGGAGTAATACGCAAGGATTTTGAGAAACGCGATTTACTAGGCTAATACTTTTTCTATAGCTCGGGTTATTTTTAACACAGCTCCGGCCTTTGCCTTGGTGTACTCCTCAGCTTGTGTTTGCAGTTGGTTTAGTTTTGCCTTATCCGTTAGCAATACGTTTAGGGTGCTTTGCATTTCAAAGCCATTTTTTATTTCGAACCCAATACCTTCTTTTATTAGCTCCGTTGGCTCTATAAAATTCTGATGATTAGGTCCAAAAAAAACGGGTAAACCATAAGCCACGGCTTCTAGTGAGTTGTGCAGTCCTTTTCCAAATCCGCCACCTATATACGCTATTTGTCCATAGCGGTATATGCGGCTTAGCATGCCAATATTGTTTATTACGCATACTCGGTATTTGGTTGGGTCTTCTGGTGGTTCACTATATCTAAATGCGATTTTTTCTCCAAACAGGCTGATGATACGATCTATATTTTCTGGCGCAATATCATGGGGCGCCATTATTAGTTTTAATTGAGGATTTTGATCCAAAATAGTTTTGAGAATTTTCTCATCGGGAGCCCAAGTGCTGCCGGCTACAATTAGTTGTTGCTGATAGGAGAATGTCTCGAGCAAAATATTTTCAAAAGGTGTTTTTACGTTCTGAACGACTCTTTCAAATCGGCTATCGCCACATACTTCTACATGGCTAATGCCATAGGAATGTAAAATGTCTTTTGAGTTTTCATCTTGCACCAGCATACGATTAATTTTTTTAAGTATTGGTAAAAAAAACTTGCGATGTGGTTTTTTAAAATAAAACTGAGAAGCACGGAAAATGGCCGGAGCCACAATCAAAGGAATTTCACGTTTTTGAATTTCTTTAAAAAAGTTGGCCCAAATTTCATATTTGATAAAAAAGGCCAATTGAGGATTTACAATATCCAGAAACCGCTTTACACTTTTGGGTTTGTCAAGCGGCAGGTAGTATTTGTAATCAATAATTTCAGGGTGATGAAAATGCTCGAAGCCCGAGGGGGAAAAAAATGTGAGAAGAATTTTCTTTTGAGGATACCTTTTTTTTGTTTCCTGTATAATGGGTAATCCCATTTCGGCCTCGCCTAATGATGCAGCATGAAACCATAAAACTTCATCTCCTGGACTGATATCACGGCTTATTCGGTCTAATAGATTTTTTCTTCCGCGTAATGCCAGCTTGGCTTTTGAATTAAAAAGGGAGGCAATAGTTATAGCAAGGCCATAAGCACTAATCCCCACATTATACAGCCATTGGTACATTAATCGTAATAATAGGTGTTGTTATCTTTGGTGGTAGTGTAAATAGGGAGAAACCACTCCAGCCTAAATCCATATACTACATCAAGGTTTTTCCCACTTACTACTTTTCCAGTGCTGTAGCTAAATTCCCTATAGTTGCGCGTAAAACCCTCTAATACTTCAAAGGAAATACGGAAGTTAATCCGCCTATTAGCCGCCAAGTATTGGTAGCCAATAGATTGTTTCAGTAAAAGTCCACCGCTAAACTCATCATAGCCCGTAATGTAAGGGTCAAGTACTTGAGGGCTGTCATTGCCTACATTATTTATTTTTATCCAATGAGCTATGTAGCCTGCTCCTACACCAATACTAAACCCCGAATTATCGTTGGTAGCAAAAAAATTGGGAATGGTTTTGCTAATGTCAAAAGTGCCATAAGCACCTCGTTGGTCTAAGGCAAACGTAGCGTAGTTGCCAGTTTGGTTTAAGAGATATCCTTTGCTTGTAAGTACAGTGTTCAAAAGTTGGGCGCCATTCTTCACATTGGTGCCAAACATAAATTGAAATGATGTGCCAAAAGTCCAGCTCTTTGTGGTTTTGTAGCCCACCCCCAATCCGGCACTGTAGCTTTGGCCAAATCTATTTTCCATATCACCTCCTGCTGTTTGTACTGCAAACGAAGGGCTAACTAACCAAGCAGAGCCGTTTGCAGATCTTTGACCTCTTTGTGCAACCAAAAAGGTGGGGGTAAGTAGTAAGAATAAGATAGCTTTCCTCATGTATGTGAACGGTAATTGCCGCAAATTTAACCTTTGATTATTATACCTATGGCTATATTTGTCACCTTAAAATATATCGATGAAAAATATCCAAATGGTTGACCTATTCAGCCAATATGAGAAAATACAACCGGAGGTTGATAAAGCTGTATTGGAAGTGATGAGGTCATCCGCTTTCATAAACGGCCCTGAGGTAAAAAACTTTCAATTGGCGCTAGAAAAATATTTGGACGTAAATCATGTGATACCATGTGCTAATGGCACAGATGCCTTGCAAGTGGCTATGATGGCACTAGGTCTTAAGCCAGGAGACGAGGTTATTACCGCTACTTTTACATTTGTGGCCACCGCAGAAGTAATTGCCTTGCTAGGTCTTACACCTGTTTTGGTAGATGTTGATCCTGATACATTTTTGATTGACCCGGTACAAGTGGCCAAGGCTATTACCCCAAAAACTAAGGCCATAGTTCCTGTGCACTTATTTGGTCAATGCGCCAATATGGACGAAATCATGGCCATTGCAAAAGAGAATAACCTATATGTGATAGAAGATAATGCGCAGGCCATTGGAGCCGATTATTTACATAAGGATGGTAAAAAAGCAAAGGCCGGAACCATAGGTCATGTAGGTACCACTTCATTTTTTCCTAGCAAAAACTTAGGGTGCTATGGTGATGGTGGAGCCATTTTTACCAATGATGATGCGTTGGCCGCAAAAATCAGAAAGGTGGTGAATCATGGTATGGACCGCAGGTATTACCACGATGAAATTGGTGTGAACTCGAGATTGGATAGTATTCAAGCGGCCATACTTAATAGAAAGCTTCCTTTGCTTGATTCATATAATGCAGCCCGCCAAAGTGCAGCTGACTATTATGATAAAGCCTTTGCCAATCACCCAAAATTAATAACACCAATCAGGGCAAAACACAGTACACATGTATTTCATCAATACACTTTAAAATTAGTAGATGTAAATCGCGAAGCCCTTATTTCATTTTTGAATGAAAAGGGAATTCCAGCCATGATTTATTATCCGGTAGCATTGCACATGCAAGAAGCTTATCAGGATGAAAGATATAAAGAAGGACATTTTCCAGTTACAGAAGGGCTTGTAAGTCAGGTTATTTCGTTACCTATGCATACGGAATTGGCTGAAAATCAGCTTGATTTCATTAAAGAGTCACTCTTAACATTTGTAAACCAATAAATAAGACTATGAAAATTGTAGTTGTAGGAACAGGCTATGTTGGCCTCGTTACAGGCACATGTTTGGCCGAAGTAGGCATCGATGTAGTATGCGTTGATGTAGATGTAAAAAAAATCGAAAATTTAAAGAACGGAATTCTTCCTATTTATGAGCCGGGCTTAGATAAGCTTGTGCATCGTAATTTTAATAAAGGAAGATTGCGCTTTAGTACCAATTTAGCTGAAAGTATCAAAGGTGCTGATGTTGCGTTTATAGCCGTAGGAACCCCTCCGGGCGAAGATGGTAGTGCAGATTTGAAATATGTACTAGCCGTAGGAAAAGAAATAGGCGAGCACATGAGCGATTATGGTGTTATTATCACCAAATCTACCGTACCTGTAGGCACAGCCGTAAAGGTGAAGAAAGCTATTGCTGATGCCTTAGAGGCCAGAGGAGTAAATATTGATTTTGACGTAGCGTCAAATCCTGAATTCCTTAAGGAAGGAGCTGCTGTAAACGACTTTATGAAACCAGACCGTATTGTGGTGGGTATCGAAAGTGAAAAGGCACGTGCTATTCTTGAAAAATTATACCACCCATTTGTATTGAATGGACATCCGGTAATCTTTATGGATATACCTTCTGCAGAAATGACTAAGTATGCAGCTAATGCTATGTTGGCTACCAAAATTAGCTTTATGAATGATATTGCAAACCTTTGCGAAATCATGGGAGCTGATGTAAACTTGGTGAGAAAAGGTATTGGGTCTGATCCTCGCATCGGAAATAAATTTATTTATCCAGGTATTGGATACGGAGGTTCTTGTTTTCCAAAAGATGTGAAAGCATTGGTTCGTACTGCTCGTGAGAACGGACATGAAATGAGAATTTTACAGTCTGTAGAAGATGTAAATGAAGATCAGAAGTATTTATTATTTAATAAAATAATGAAGCGCTTTGATGGCGATCTAAAAGGTAAGCACTTTGCTATGTGGGGCTTATCATTTAAGCCAAATACTGATGATATGCGTGAAGCACCTTCATTGGTTATTATCAATAATTTATTGAAAGAAGGAGCCACCGTTACTGCTTATGATCCTGTGGCTATGGAAGAAGCCAAGCATGACTTGGGTGATACCATTACCTATGCTGAGGATGAATACGCTGCTTTGAAAGGAGCAGATGCATTGCTTGTAGTAACTGAGTGGCCGGAGTTCCGTATTCCTGATTTTAAGGAAATAAACTCTCGTCTTAAGAATAAACTGATTTTTGATGGTCGTAATATTTTCGATCGTAACGAAATGCAAAAACTAGGCATGGAGTACCACTGTGTGGGTATAAGATCAGAATACAAAAAAGCAGAGCCTCAGCAGGCTTAGTGTTTTTGTAGATTACTAAATAAAGAGGGACTCATGGTCCCTCTTTTTCTAACTAAATCATTCTACCAAATGAAAAGAATTCTAATAACAGGAGCTGCAGGGTTTCTTGGTTCGCACCTCTGTGACCGTTTTATAAAAGAAGGATACCACGTAATTGGGATGGATAATCTGATTACAGGTGATCTTAAAAACATTGAGCACCTTTTTGGGCTCAAAGAGTTTGAATTTGCACATCATGATGTGTCTAAGTTTATACATGTACCAGGCAAGCTGGATTATATCCTGCATTTTGCCTCACCAGCCAGCCCTATAGATTATTTAAAAATTCCAATCCAAACTTTGAAAGTGGGCTCTCTTGGAACCCACAACTGTCTTGGTTTGGCTATGGCCAAAGGAGCACGCATTTTGGTTGCCTCTACCTCTGAGGTATATGGCGACCCCGATGTGCATCCGCAGCCCGAAGAATACTGGGGAAATGTAAACCCCGTAGGACCGCGTGGAGTGTACGATGAAGCTAAACGTTTTCAGGAAGCGATGACTATGGCGTACCATACCTATCATGGCTTGGAAACTCGTATCATCCGTATTTTTAATACCTATGGCCCTCGTATGCGACTAAATGACGGACGTGTGTTGCCAGCCTTTATTGGCCAGGCATTGCGTGGCGAAGACTTAACGGTATTTGGCGATGGTTCGCAAACCCGTTCTTTCTGTTATGTGGATGATTTGGTAGAAGGTATTTATCGTTTGCTATTAAGCGATTATCCTTTTCCTGTGAATATTGGTAATCCTGATGAAATCACTATTGGTGATTTTGCTGAGGAGATTATTAAGTTGACCGGAACGGATCAAAAAGTAATTTATAAAGAATTGCCAACAGATGATCCTACACAGCGCCAGCCAAATATCACGAAGGCTAGAGAAATACTTGGCTGGGAGCCAAAAGTAAATAGAGCTGAAGGACTTAAAATTACTTATGAATACTTTAAAAGCTTACCAGAAGAAGAGCTTTACAAAAAGGATCATAAGGACTTTGAAGCCTACATACGTAAATAAATAAAAAACTTCATGTCGAAAGTTTTAGTAACCGGAGGGTTGGGTTTTATTGGTTCGCATACTGTGGTAGAATTGCAGCAGGCGGGGCATGAGGCCATCATTGTAGATGACCTTAGCAATACCACTCTGGATGTATTGGAGCGCATTGAATCTATTTCAGGAATAAAGGCTGTTTTTGAACAGGTGGATCTCCGCGATAAGCGCGAAGTAGAAGCTTTGTTTGATCGTCACAATTCCATAGATGGTGTGATTCATTTTGCTGCGTACAAAGCCGTAGGTGAGTCAGTGCAAAAGCCGCTTGACTATTACGAAAATAATATTGGCTCTTTAGTGCATTTGCTTCAAGCAATGCAAAAAAGAGAATTAGATAATTTTATTTTCAGTAGTTCTTGTACTGTATATGGTGAATCTGATGATTTGCCAATTACCGAAGAAAGCAAGGTGGTACCAGCACTTTC